>NZ_DDFB01000121.1:0-17361 GCF_002336885.1 Novosphingobium sp. UBA1939
CCGCCGCCGCCTGCACGTCCGGCCGGTGCGCGACGATATCGGAGGGCAGCTGCACCGGAAGGTCGCCCGGCAGATGCAATTCCCCGAACGACGGCAGATCGGGCAAGGGCGATCCGGCGGGCCGCCCGAGAAGCGTGAGGATCAGGCCCGCCTGATGGTCCCGCTGCCGCTCGATCGCAGGCAAGGCGGCCTCGACATTGGCGAGCGCGGTCTGCTGCGCGGAGACGTCGGCCAGCCCCACCTCGCCCAGCGCCCGCCGCCGTTCGAGCATCGCGACCAGGGCGCGATTGTCCTCGATCGCCTTTCGGGTGGCGTCCGCCTGCGCCTCCAGCGCGGCGTTCTGGATCACCGCCAGCGCGGTGTTGCCCGCGACCATGGTCTTCACCCCCGCGAGCCGCGCCTGCTGCGCGCGCGTGGCCGCCTGCGCGGAGCGGATGCGCGAGCGCGTCTCCCCGAACAGGTCGAGCGTATAGGTCAGGTTGACCTGCGCGGTGTGCAGCGTGAACAGCGAGGGCGTTTGCGTCGGTAGGGGTGACGACAGCACGTTGCCAACGCGCTGGCGCGAGGCCTGGTAGCCCGCGTCGATCTGCGGGAACAGGCCGCCTCGCGCCACGCGGGTCAGCTCGCTTGCCTGCTTGAGCGTGGCCTGCGCGACCTGGATGTCGTTGTTGGCGGCAAGCGCCTGCGCGACGAGGCCGTCGAGAGCGGGGCTGCCAAACGCCTTCCACCATTCGCCTTCCACCGCCGCGCCCGGATGGACCGCCTGGGCGGTGCCGGCCTGGGGCGCGATCGGCGTGTCCAGCATACTGGCAGGCGCGTTGCCCGCCGGTGTGGGCGGTTGCGGCAGATCGACCTTGACCGGGGCGGCCAGCGCGGGCGTGGCGGTCGCGATCAGCAGCGCGGCCTTGAGTGCGGCGTTCATCAGGGGACGCGTCATGCCGGCACCTCCGTTCCTTCTTCGCCTTCGTCGCTTTCTCCCTCAGCCTTTTTCGCCCAGTTGGGCTGCAGGCGGCTGGAGAAGCGGTCGATCAGCAGGGGCAGGACTAGCAGGATCAGCACAGGGGCGAGCGTCATCCCGCCGACCACGACGAGCGCGAGCGGCTTCTGCACCTGGCTGCCGATGCCGGTGGAAAGCGCCGCCGGCAGCAGGCCGATCGCGGCGACGAGGCAGGTCATCACCACCGGCCGCAGCGAATTGGTCATCGCGGTCTTGAGCGCCGAGGCACGGTCCGCCCCTTCGTCTATCGCCTGGTTGAAGTTGGTCACCACAAGGATGCCGTCCATCACCGATATGCCGAACAGGGCGACAAAGCCGATCGCGGCGGAGATGCTGAACGCCGTCCCCGTCAGCAGCAGGCCCAGCACGCCGCCGATGATCGCCATCGGGATGACGCTGAATGCCAGGAAGGTATCCCGCAGCGAGCCGAAGTTGGCGTAGAGCAGGCCGATGATGATGACGAGGCTGATCGGCACCACGATTTCCAGCCGCGCGATGGCGTTCTGGAGGTTGGCGAGTTCGCCCGCCCATTCCAGCGAATAGCCCGGCGGCAGCACCACGTGCTTGGCGATGTTCGCCTGCGCTTCGGCCACGGCGCTGCCAAGGTCGCGGTCGCGGACCGAGAACTTGATCGGGATGTAGCGGGACTGGTGCTCGCGATAGATGAACGAGGCGCCGGTCGTCAGCTTGATCTCGGCCAGTTCCGACAGCGGCACCTGGATCGGCGTGCCATCGGGCGAGGTCGCGCCCACGGTGATGCGCTTGACCGCCTCGATGCTGTCGCGCTGTTCGGGCTTCAGGCGCACCACGATCGGGAAGTGCCGGTCGGTGTGCGGTTCGTAGATGTCGCCGGGCGAGGTGCCCCCGATGGCGGCGGCGACGGTCTGGTTGATGTCGTCGGGCGTCAGGCCATAGCGGGCCGCCTTTTCGCGATCGATGTCGATGCGCACGGTCGGCTGGCCCAGCGACTGGAAGATGCCAAGGTCGGTGATCCCGCGCACCTTCTGCATCTGGTCCTTGATCTGGCTGGCCAGCTTTTCCAGCGTTTCGAGGTCGGGGCCGAACAGCTTGACCGAGTTCGCGCCCTTCACGCCCGAAGCCGCTTCCTCCACGTTGTCCTCGATGATCTGCGAGAACGAGAAGTCGACGCCGGGGTATTTCTCCTGGAACTTCTGCGAGAGCTCCTTGATCAGCTTTTCCTTGTCCATGCCCGATGGCCATTCGTCGAACGGCTTGAGCGGGACGAAGTATTCGATGTTGAAGAAGCCGGTGGCGTCGGTGCCATCGTCCGGGCGGCCGTGGGCCGAAAGGACGGCGGTGACCTCCGGGTACTTCAGCATGTCGCGCCGGATCGACTGCGCGGTCTTTTCGCCCGCTTCCAGCGAGATCGAGGCCGGCAGCGACGCGCGGATGTACATGTTGCCTTCTTCAAGGTGCGGCAGGAACTCGATACCGAGCGAGCGCACCCCGATCAGCGCGCCCACCAGCAGCAGGCAGGCGCCGCCGATCGTGAACAGGCGGTTCTTCATCGCGAAAGCCGCCGACGGGCCATAAACGCCACGCATCTTGGTGACGATCCACGTTTCCACTTCGCTCAGCTTGTCGGGCAGCAGCATGGCGGAAAGCGCCGGCGCCACGGTGAACGTGGCGATCAGGCCGCCGATGATGGCATAGGCATAAGTCTTGGCCATCGGGCCGAAGATGTGGCCTTCCACGCCGGTCAGCGTGAACAGCGGCAGGAAGCTGGCGATGATGATCGCGGCGGCGAAGAAGATGCCCCGGCTGACTTCGCTGGACGCGCCCAGCACCGCCGAGAGCCGGCTGGCGAAAGTATAGTGCGCGCCCGTATCCTTGTGGGCTTCCACCTCGTGCGATCGTTCGGCCATGTGCCGGAATATGTTCTCGACCATGATCACGGTCGCATCGACGACAAGGCCGAAGTCGAGCGCGCCCACCGAGAGCAGATTGGCGGATTCCCCCTGGAGCGTGAGGATCAGCACGGCGAAGGCGAGGGCGAAGGGAATCGTCGCCGCCACGATCAGCGCGCTGCGCAGGTTGCCGAGGAAGGCCCACTGCAGGAAGAAGATCAGCAGCACGCCCGCGACGAGGTTTTCCATCACGGTATGCGTGGTGACGCCGATCAGGTCCGAACGGTCGTAGATGCGCTCCAGCTGCACGCCGGGCGGCAGCACGCCGGTGGTGTTGATCTTCTCGACTTCGGCCTTGACCGCCTGGATCGTGGGCATGGACTGCGCGCCACGGCGCATCAGCACGATACCCTGGACGATATCGTCATCGTTGTTAAGGCCGGCGATGCCGTTGCGCGGCAGGTTGCCGATGCGGATCGTGGCCACGTCCTTGACCAGCACGGGGGCATTGCCATCGCGGGCGACGACGACGTCCTCGATCTGGCTGACCGACTGGATCAGGCCGATGCCGCGCACGATGGCCGCTTGCGCACCGAAGTTGATCGTCTGGCCGCCGACGTTGGCGTTGCTGTGGCTGATCGCGGTGATGACCTGGCCGACGTTGGTGTGATGAGCGACCAGCTTGTCGTGGTCGATCACCACTTCATAAGAGCGTTCCTTGCCGCCCCAGCCGGTCACGTCGACCACGCCGGGGATGGCGCGGAAGCGGCGCTGGAGCACCCAGTCCTGCAGGGTCTTGAGGTCCTCGACCGAATAGCCCGCCGGTGCCTTGATGCGGTAGCGGTAGATTTCGCCGACCGGGCTGGTGGGCGAAATCTGCGGCACCACACCGCCGGGCAACGGCGGCAACTGGGCCAGGCGGTTCACCACCTGCTGCAGCGCCTGATCGTAGTTGTAGTCGTAGGTGAACTGGATCTTCACGTCCGACAGGCCGAACAGCGAGATCGCGCGGATCGCGTTCATGTGCGGCAGGCCCGACATCTGGACCTCGATCGGGATGGTGACGTTGCGTTCCATCTCCTCGGCCGAAAGGCCGGAAGACTGCGTCACCAGCTCGACCATCGGCGGAACCGGATCGGGATAGGCTTCAATGTTGAGGTTGTAGAACGCGATGCCGCCGGCGACGAGCATCGCGACGAAGAAGCCGACGATCGTCAGCCTTTGCCGCAGGGCGAAACGGACGAGCCTGACCATCAGTCGCCAAGCCCCGCTTCGTTGACGAACAGCGCGCCGTCGGTGATGATCTTGGTGCCCGGCGCGATGCCGGAGGTGATGGTGACGTAGCCGTCATGGCTTTCGCCCACGGTCACGTTCTGCGCCTTGACCCGGCCCTTGCCGAGATAGACCCAGACCCGGGCGGTATCGCCTTCGTTGATCACCGCGACGGCCGGCACCGCCAGCGCGCCGGGCGTGCTGCTGGGCGCCTTGATCGTGAAACTGGCGAACATCTGCGGCTTCAGCGCGCCATCGGCATTGGCGATGGTGGCGCGCACCGGCAGGCGGTGGGTGACGGGATCAAGCTGCGCGCCGACATTGTCGATCACCGCATCGAACACGCGGCCGGGCCAGGCGTTGGTGGTAACGTTGACGTGATCGCCCACCTTCACCCGCGTGGCGTCGCTTTCCGCTACTTGCGCGATCAGCCATACGCGCGACAGGTCGGCGATGACGAAGGCTGGCTGGCTGCCGCCCACCTGCACGAACTGCCCGGCGGAAACCGCGCGGGTGGCCACGACGCCGGAGATCGGCGCGCGCAAGGTGGCCAGCGCGCCGCTGCCGCCGCCACCGCCGAACACCGAAAGCTTGCCGCGCGCCGCCGCCGCCGCCGCATCGGCGACGCGGACGGCCGACTGGGCGCTGGCGAGATCGGCCTGGGCCTGCTGGTAGTCCTTCAGCGCGCCACCGGCGGTCTTGTAGACCTGTTCGGCCCGCGCGGCGTTCTCCTGCGCGACGCGGAGCGAGGTGCTGGCCGCCGCGCGCTGCGCCTCGGCGGACATCAGCGCGTTGCGGGCATCGGCGATATCGCCGGTGCGGATGCTGAGCAGCGGCTGGCCCGCGCCGACGCGCGCGCCGGCTTCGACGAAGACGTTCACCACCTGGCCCGAATAGGGCAGGAACACCGGGGTACTTTGCGTGCCGTCCACGTCGATCATGCCGGTGGCGCCGGTGCGGATTTCGCCGTCGTCGGCCTGCACCGTCTGGATCTTCATGCTGGCGATCTGACCCTGGGTCAGTTGCAGCTCGCCCGGCGGCAGAGTCGGGGGAGGCGTTTCGGGGTGCCGGAAAAGCGCGCGGGCCAGCGTGATCGCGCCGTAGATCGCCACCACGGCAACAACGGCGATGATCAGCAGCCTGATCTGCCGCGACCGGCTGAGCGCCGGAACATCATGTTCGAAAGTCATCGATACCCCACGTCAAAACGCTGCGCGCGCCAAGCATACCATGCCTGCATTACGGCCGCGAAGTGGCCGTCCACACCGTTCCGGGTCAACTTAAACATGCGTAATGTGCAGGCAAGAATCACGGATTTCCGCGCCTTTCAAAGCCTCTTTGCTTGCCGCGTGGCGTCCGGTAAGCAATGGGCATGTTCGAGAGCCTGAAGCCCTCCCGCCCGACCCGCAACCATGGCTTCGCCTATCGCGCCGGCTGGTGGATAGGCCGCGCGATCGTGGCCTTTCTGGTGCTCAGCGTGGGCCTGACGGTGCTGTACAAGTTCGTGCCCGTGCCCGTAACGGCCACCATGCTGATGGACCCCAACGGTTTCACCAAAGACTGGACCTCGCTGGACGCCATCGATCGCAACATGGTCGATGCGGCGATCGCCGGGGAGGACGCCAAGTTCTGCCTCCATTCCGGCTTCGATGAGGACGCGATCCTCACCGCCTGGCGCCGCAACCAGCAGGGCGGGCGCATTCGCGGCGGCTCCACGATCAGCCAGCAGACGGCCAAGAACGTGTTCCTGTGGCAGGGCGGAGGCTACTTCCGGAAAGGCCTGGAAGCCTGGTTCACCGTGCTGATCGAGACGATCTGGGGCAAGCGGCGGATCATGGAGGTCTATCTCAACGTCGCCGAAACCGGGATCGGGACGTATGGCGTCGAAGCCGGCGCCCAGCGGTACTACAACAAGGGGGCGCGGCACCTTTCCCGCATCGAGGCCGCCCGCATTGCCGCCGCTTTCCCGCAACCCAAGGTGCGCGCGGTTACAGGGGCTACCGGCTTCACCCGCCGCCACGGCAACGCCATCGCCGCGCGCGTCAACACGGTTCGCGCCGATTACGACACCTGCGTCTATCGCTGAACGAAGTTGGCGGCGGGAGGAGGCTTGCCGGCGTCTCCCGAGGCATCAGGAGTTCTCCCCGGCCGGGATCGAGTCGGCCGCGAACCGCACCGCCGGCCTGTGCGATGTTGGTTCGACGTTGAGACGACGCGGACCAGTCGTTCCCACCCGCGGAAAAGACGCCTGTCCAAAAATTCATGAAGCGGCGGGCGGGAGAATAAAGGTGGCGTCCGGATGGCGCCGGCTATGCAAGGCAGGCCGGGAAAATCCCCGGCCTGCCCGCGGTTTCAGTTACCGGCTTCCTTGACGATCAGCGTGTAATCGCCGCCATCGTCGCCCACGCTGAACGCGCGGACCCGCACGAGCAACTGCCCGCTGGTGCGCGCGGTGATGTTCATCTTCTCGGTGCCCGAGGTGTTGTCGTCCACGGTGCGGCTGGCGGCAAAGCCCGCGCCGTCCTTGCCGTCTTCGGGCTCCAGCGGATCGGGCTGGCCCACTTCCAGCACGGCGTCATAGGGCGCGTTGAGTTCGAGACGATAGGAACGCCCGGCCACGACCGGCAGGATATAGAGCCGGGTATCGTCGCTGCTGGCGAGCTTCCCCTGCACCGGCGTCCCGGCACGGAGCGCGGCGGGCGGCGGCGGCGGGGGAGGGGCCTGCGTCGGCTGGACCACCACGGTCGCGTCGTTGGTCTCGTCGGTCAGCGATTCGAGCTGGACGTAGTATGTGCCCGTGGCTGGCAGCTTGCGCTGGATCTTGGGGTTCAGCCCGTCGCTGTCGTCGTTGTCGGCGATCACTTCGTAGCCGCCGCCGGCGACCGGCGCGGCCAGGTGCAGCACGGTGTCGCTTTCCGAGGTCGCGGTGATCTTGACCCACTGGCCCGCCTTGCCGGCGAACGACCAGACGCGCGGCGCGCCCTTGCTGATTTTCACGAAATCGCTGCCGCCGATCTCCAGCGGTGTGGCCGGGCGGGGCTGGGCGGAAACAGCGCGCGGGCGCAGCAGGATTTCGCGGACCACGTCGGCGGCGTCTGTGGCGATCACGTAGCGTCCGGCCTTGGGGGCGGACAGGCGCAGCGTCAGCGTGCCATCGTCCGCGCGCGCCAGGCTGCCGCCGCTGGCGAAGACTTCGCTGGGCAACGGGGCGACGATCCTGCCGGTAGCGTCGCAGGCGGAAAGACCGGTGGCGGGTGCCTTGCTGTCGTGTTCGTCATCGTCGTCGGAACCGGCAGTGGCAACCGGCGCCAGCTCGATCTGGAGGCCTTCGCCGGCCGCGAGATCGACGGCGAAGCGCGGGGCGGAGCCTGCGGGCACCTGCTCAAGCTTGCCCACGGGCAAGGCGCGGGCGCCGTCGGCGGAACAGGCCGCCAGAGCCGGATCGGCAAGCGCGATCGCGGCGAGGGCGAACGAGGCGGAAAGAAGCAGTCTGGTCTTCATTTCGAGAAACGGTCCCATGCGCCGGGTCCGAGATGGAAACCGGCGGCGATGTCATGCCATGAAGCGCGCGGCGACGCAGTGGGGAATCGCACACCGATCCGCACACTGTTCCGTTTCGGAGATGTCTGTTTCGCCAACGAAAAACGCGGGAGGAAGCCATGCTTCCCCCGCGCTTTGCGTGTGCCGTTCTGCGCTGCGATCAGAAGCTGATGCGCGCGCCGATGCGGATGGTGTAGAGCGAGGAGCCGTTGGTGGTCACCAGTTCGTCGGCCAGAATGGTGTCCGGGTTGGGCTGCTCGTACTTGTACTGGGCGCAGGCGTTGCCGCCGTTCGCGACGCAGCTCACCTTCGCCACGACCTTGCGATAGGGGAAGCTGGAACGCAGCTGCTGGCCCCACGAGCTCTTCAGCAGGTTGGTGAAGTTCTCGATGTCTCCGAATACGGAGAAACGCGCGCCGAGCGGCAGCGGCAGTTCCTGTTCCAGATGCAGGTCGATGCGGGTGAAGGCCTTCGAACGGAAGGCATTGCGCGGCGCAACCTGGCCGCGATAGGCGGCAAGGCCCGAACCGTTGATGATCGCGTCGATCCGGTTGGCCGTCGTGGCGCTGTCATACACCACCTTCGGATCGCTGAGGCTCGTCGGGACGTAGAACAGGTACCGGGTGTTGGTACCTGCCGTGCCGAATACGCCCGAACGACCGCCCGAAAGATCCTGCATCGCGTAGCTGTACGGGCTGCCCGCACGGGTCGTGCCGAACAGATCGATGCGGGTCTTGTAGTCGCCGAAGAAGGCATGTTCGTACGAGAGGTTGTACCGGAACGCCCAGCGCACTTCGTCGTTCGCGTGACCCGGCGAAATTGAGTTCGGGTCATAGTACGTCGAGTTGCCGTAGTTCGATGAAGCGATCGACGAGGTCAGCGCACCGGCATCGCGCACGTCCTGCCGGGTATAGGCGCCGCCGATGGTCAGGCCGAAGTCCCAGGTCTTGTCGAAGCGAACCACACCGATCCAGCTGCGGCCATAGTCGGTGTTGGTCAGCAGCAGGTCCTGCCCCGTGTCACCGGAGTTCGGAACGGCGAGGCCGTTCTGGTAGCGCTGGCGGCCATCGGGCGTCAGCGAACCGGTAAGCACCTTCGAACGCAGGTCGACGATGGTCACCTGGCTGCGGACCTTCGAGTAGAGCAGGTCGGCCCCGAAGTGCCAGCCATCGCCGAGCGGGCCGAGATCGGCGGTGTAATCCGCCGACAGCGTCGCACGCCACTGGTTGGGCATCTTCAGGTTGGGATCGATCGCGTTGATCGTGGTCGTGGCATTGGGGTTCGACGTAAGCGACCCAGCCGCAGCCTGGACCGCCGCATTCGCCGCGGTGGGGATCACCGTGAACGACGGCGCGTTCAGGATCTGCGAAGCGGTCGCCGCATTGGCACCGGCAGCGGTGCCGTTAAGCTGATACACGCCGCCGTCGGTAACGCGCGCCGTGATCGAGGTATTGATAACGCCGGTGTTCGAGAACGAGTTACCGATATAGACGTCCGGCGATCCGCCACCGAAGATACCGCCGCCGCCGCGAACGGTCAGGCGCGGCGTGGGCGTGAAAGTGAAGCCAACGCGCGGCTGCAACAGGCCCATGCCTTCGATGGAATAGGTGTTGGGGAAGCCATAGCGCGTGAGGAAGTTCGGGTTGAGCTGCGGGTGCGACGAGGTGCCGTACACGTCATAGCGCAGACCTGCCGTCACGCTCAGCATCTTGTTGACACGCCAATCGTCCTGCAGGCCGAAAGTGTAGGTGTCGTAGGAGAAGTTCGCCGCGGCGTCGTTCGGATTCAGCGTACCGGCATTGTTGTAGCTGAACGATTGCGCGTTACCGTTCCGGAAATCCGCAATGCTGTCGAAGTAATAGGAGCCGGCCGATGGATTGACGAACAGGTTGAACGTCTTGGTATGGTTCCATTCGCCCAGCAGGCGGAAGTTGTGATCGCCTGCGCGCAGCTTGGCGGAAATCGACCCACCCCAGGTGCGCACCTGAAGGACGTTCGACTGGCTGGGACCACCCGAACCGATAATGTACTGCGGCGTACCGCTGGGGCAGCTCAGGCTCGCATTCGTCGTCGTCGCGCCACCGGTGCGGTTGGGCGTGTTCGGATCGGCGCAGATCGCGAACTGCGCGGTGCGGCCCATCAGCGGGAACTGGCCGCTGTCATAGGCCTTGTAGAGCGCGCGGAATTCGGTCGAGAACTTTTCCGACCAGTCGGCGTTCCAGTTCAGGATGCCGGCGCGCAGCTTGTTGGGCTTGGTATAGGCGTTGGACGAGAGGCCCAGGTTGGTATTGCCGGTCGTGGTGTTCACGATCAGCGAATCCTTGGTGTACAGGCCGGTCAGCGAAACGCGCTGCGTTTCCGAAAGGTTGGCGTCGAGACGGCCGACGATGCGATCGTCCTTGTCGCCGTCGGTCTTCAGGATGCCACCCGGATCGAAGCTGTACTTGGTCTTCGCGATGCTCTGGATCAGGGCAAGGTCGGCATTGGTCGCGCCGGTGACGGGCGTGCCGGAATTGTCCTCGACGGTACCGGGCTGCACAGGGCGTGCCGCGCGAACGCGCTCGGCCGAAACCATGAAGAACAGCTTGTCCTTGATGATCGGGCCGGAAAGCGTGGCGCCGAAGTCCTTGCTTTCGAACGAGGGCAGCGGGATCCGGCCATCGGGGCGCGTGATATAGGGCGCGGTCTTCTTGCCGGTCAGCGCATCGGAGCTGTAGGTGAAGAATGCGGTGCCATGCCAATCGTTGGTGCCCGATTTCAGGATCGCGTTGCTGACGCCGCCCTGGAAGAAGCCTTCGCGGATGTCATAGGGCGCGACCTTGGTTTCGAACTGGCCGATCGAATCCAGCGGCACCGGCCCGCGGCGGGAAGGCAGAGCGTCGGGGTTCAGGCCGAAGCTGTCGGTGATCGGCACGCCGTCGATGGTGAAGCGGTTGAAGCGCGGGTTCTGGCCGGCGAAGGATACCTGGCGACCGTTGGTCGAACTGGTGTCGAGCGTGGCGAAGGGGTTGCGCGCGGCAAGGTCGCGGATGTCGCGGTTGACTGAAGCCACCTTGGAAATCTGTTCCGAGGTCAGCACGGTCACCGGGCCGGCGGAGAGGTTGCCGGCGCCCTTGATGCGGGTCGCGGTCACGATGATCGGGGCGCCCTGGTCTGCGCCGGTTTCGGCGGCGGACAGTTCGATGGGCAGCGAGAAGGTCTGGCCGACGACGGTGTAGACATCGGTCACGGTCGCGCCGGGGTGGCCGGGGGCGGTGACCTTGACGGAGTAGGGGCCGCCAGGACGAAGGCTGTTGGCGGTGAACACGCCGCTGCCGTCGGTGGTGGCGCTGGTGATCGTTCCGGTGGGCAGGTGCTCGATGGTGATCGTCGCGCCGGCGATAGCGGTCCCGGCGTCAGTAACCGAGCCGCGCATGGAGGCGGAGGTTTCCTGCGCATAAGCGGGCGTGGCGATAGCGGTCGCCAGCGAAAGGCCAGCCACGCTGGCGGCAAGGAAGAATCTGAACTGCATGTCGAACCCCGTTTTGGACCGGAAAACCAGCCTTTGAGCGTCCATCGCCCGACGTTTTCCGTATCCTTCGCGGATGCGGAATCACCCCTCGGAGCAATGGGCGGGCAACTCTTAGCGGCCCTGCCGGAAGACTCGAACAGGTTGCAGATGACACCGATATTGCAATGTTTAGACATTGTGACGACATGTGCCGACGCACGCGGAAAAAATGTGCGATCTTTGGCGAAGAGAAGACGTAAAAGGTCATCCCTTCGCCCATTTTACGTAATATTATTGCATATGTTGCCGTACTGCAACGCAGCAGGAATTTTCGATGCAGAGCGGCGTTGCCGTCGGAGCGGCACCGCCGTGGTCAGGAAATTTCGGCAGTGTCGCTATCCGAAGTCGACATCAGCCACTGCCGTGTGCCTTCGAGGCCGATCCCTGTCAGCCGGCCGGATTGAAAGGCGCCGGTATCTAGTCCGATCCGGTTGGATTTGAATTCCGGCTCGTCCACGATCGTGTGCCCGTGCACCACCATGAATTCGCGGACCGACCGGTCCTGGAGAAATTCGCCACGGATCCAGCGCAGGTCCGATCCGGTCTGCTCGGCGATCGGCACGCCCGGGCGGATCCCGGCGTGGACGAAGAGGTAGTCGCCGATGTGGACGCGTTCTTCCATCGCCTGCAGGAAGGCGATGTCTGCGGCCGGCACGCATGTCGCCATGGCCTTGCGCAGATCCGCCATGGCAGCATGGTCGCCCGCGTCCGGATCTATCTGATAGCTGGCAAGGGTTTCACGGCCGCCGTACCGCAGGAAATGGCGCAGCGTTTTGTCGTCGTCAAAGCTGCCGAGGAACATCTCCTCGTGGTTGCCCTGGACAAGGCGGACCCGGCGTTGCCGGCCCCATGTCCGCGCCGCGTCGATCACGCCGGCACTGTCGGGGCCGCGATCGACCAGATCGCCCAGCAGGATCACCGTTGTTTCGGCCGGATCGCGGGCCGCGTCGTCGGCGTCGATCCGGTCGATCATCGTCCGGAACAGGTCGAGCCGCCCGTGGATGTCGCCGATCGCATAGAGGCGCTGGCCAGGCGGAACCGCCGCCCAGGACACCATCGGGGCAGCATCCGTGGCGCGACGCCGTAACAGCGGCCGGAACAGGGAACGGAGCGTGCTGATCATGACTTTCCGGGATTCCAGCAACAGATATGCGCAGTGCCGCGAGGCGAAACAAGCGGATTGCGCTTGATGATGCAGAAAAGACACATTCATTTACAATCGGGCAACATCAGGCAATTTTCATCTTGTGCATTGCAGCACGGAAATGCACTTCTCGGCCGGCAAGCCCAAAGCCGGTCCAGATATACGAGACCGGCGGGGCTCCGCAGGCGGGACGACGCGTCAAGAACAAGCAAAAGGAAATGCTCATGCGTACGTCCATCAAGGCCCTTCTGGCCTCGACTCTTCTCGTCTCGACGCTGGCCGCTGCTTCGCCCGCTCTGGCGGACGAGACCGCACCGCCGAGCGATTTCAAGATCACCGGCAGCGCCGCCGTGGTCAGCCAGTACCGGTTCCGCGGCATCTCGCAGTCGAACAACCGCCCGGCGGTTCAGGGTGCGATCACCGTGGCCCACAGCTCGGGCTTCTACGTTTCGACCTGGGGGTCGAGCGCCTCGGCCGGCAACAGCACGGTCAACATCGGCGGCACCGAAATCGACGTTTACGGCGGCTACACCCACGGTCTGGGCAGCAGCGGCGTGACGATCGACGCGGGTCTCTATGGCTATATCTATCCGGGTGCGCCGGGCCTCAACTACTACGAAATCTACGGCTCGCTCGCCAAGACGGTCGGCCCGGTCAATGCCAAGGCGGGCGTGTTCTTCGCTCCGAAGCAGACCGTGCTCGATGCGACGCCGACGCACCACAGCACCTATGTCTATGGTGAACTCAGCGGCGGCATTCCGGGCACGCCGATCACGCTGCACTCGCACCTGGGCCACACCGGCGGCGGCTTCAACTACACGAAGCAGTACATCGACTACAACGTGGGTGCCAGCCTCACCTGGAAGAACCTGACGTTCGACGCTTCGGTCGTTGGCACCAACGTCAGCAAGTCGGATGCGGCGGCGGCACCGTTCGCCGACCAGACCGGCACGGCTTCGCCCTTCGAAACCTATCGCGCGGCCAAGGCCGTGGGCGTGTTCTCGGTAACCGCCAGCTTCTGACCTTCCGGCCGAAAGGCAGGATGACGCGGGGGGCCAGCGCCGGAAATCGGCGCTGGCCTTTCGTTTGGGAAAACCTTTCCGCGCACCGCCCTTGGGTTTGGCGGGGAAGGGCACTACCTTGGGCGCGGACGTCCTCCAGACAGAGCGAGTGCTGCGTGACCAAGTATCTGCATACCATGATCCGGGTGACCGACCCGGAGGCCACCATCCGCTTCTTCGAGCTTATCGGCGTGCAAGAAGTGCGCCGGATGGAAAGCGAGAAGGGCCGCTTCACCCTGATCTTCCTGGCCGCGCCCGGCGGGGAAGGCGTGGCCGAAGTGGAACTGACCTACAACTGGCCGCCCGAGGACGGCGAAGGCGAAACCTATTCCGGAGGCCGCAACTTCGGCCATCTCGCCTATCGCGTCGAAAATATCTACGAAACCTGCCAGAAGCTGGCCGATGCCGGCCACATCATCCACCGCCCCCCGCGGGACGGGCACATGGCCTTCGTGAAGACGCCTGACGGCATATCGGTGGAACTGCTGCAGGACGGGCATCTCGAACCGGCCGAGCCGTGGGTCAGCATGCCCAACACCGGCAGCTGGTAAGGCTGACGCGACCGGGAAAACGAAAAGGGCCGCTCCTGGAAAGGAGCGGCCCTTTTCATGGGTCCGAGCCCGGCAAGCGAGAGAGGCGTCAGCCCTCGACGTGCTCCGCCAGCACGGTCAGCCCCTTGGCGCTGACTTCGGCGAAGCCGCCCTGGACCTGGATTTCCTCCGGCGCGGCGCCCTGGCTCTTGAAGAGCTTGATCGTGCCGTCCTTGACCGTGGACATGAACGGCGCGTGGCCTTCCAGCACACCGAATTCCCCGTCCGTGCCGGGGACGACGACCATGTAGACCTCTTCCGAACGGACGAGGCGGGCCGGGGTGACGAGTTCGAAGTGCAGCATCTTGAACCTCTTCTCCCCTCACGCTTGCGCGAGGGGCCGGGGGTGGGCAGGGGTGCGGCACTTGCCCACCCCAAACCCCTCCCGCAGGCGGGAGGGGCTTACCGGAGCATCAGGCCTCTTCGGCCAGCTTCTTGGCCTTGGCGACCGCTTCGTCGATGCCGCCGACCATATAGAACGCGGCTTCGGGCAGGTGGTCGTATTCGCCGTCCACGACAGCCTTGAACGAACGCACGGTGTCTTCGACCTGCACGAACTTGCCGCTGATGCCGGTGAACACTTCGGCGACGTGGAACGGCTGGCTGAGGAAGCGCTGGATCTTGCGGGCGCNNTCTTCCGAAAGCTCGTCCATGCCCAGGATCGCGATGATGTCCTGCAGCGACTTGTACTTCTGCAACGTTTCCTGAACGCGGCGGGCGGTGTCGTAGTGCTCCTGGCCGACGACGGCGGGCGTCAGCACGCGCGAGGTCGAGTCGAGCGGGTCGACCGCCGGGTAGATGCCGAGTTCCGAGATCGCGCGGTTCAGCGTGGTCGTCGCGTCAAGGTGCGCGAACGAGGCGGCCGGCGCCGGGTCGGTAAGGTCGTCCGCGGGAACGTAGATGGCCTGAACCGAAGTGATCGAACCCTTGGTGGTCGAGGTGATGCGTTCCTGCAGCTGGCCCATGTCCGTGGCAAGCGTTGGCTGGTAGCCCACGGCCGAAGGAATACGGCCGAGCAGCGCCGACACTTCCGAACCCGCCTGGGTGAAGCGGAAGATATTGTCGACGAAGAACAGCACGTCCTGGCCTTCCTGGTCGCGGAAGTATTCGGCCATGGTCAGGCCCGAAAGCGCGACGCGGGCGCGGGCGCCCGGGGGCTCGTTCATCTGGCCGAACACGAGGGCGACCTTCGAGCCGTCCGGCGTCGGGTTGCCGTCGGCGTCCTTGGCGATAACGCCGGCGTCGAGGAACTCGTGGTAGAGGTCGTTGCCTTCACGGGTGCGTTCGCCCACGCCCGCGAAGACCGAGACGCCGCCGTGGCCCTTGGCGATGTTGTTGATCAGTTCCTGGATCAGCACGGTCTTGCCCACGCCGGCGCCGCCGAACAGGCCGATCTTGCCGCCGCGCGCATAGGGGGCGAGCAGGTCGATCACCTTGATGCCGGTGACGAGAATCGCGGCTTCGGTCGACTGGTCGATGAATTCCGGAGCCTTGGCGTGGATCGGGGCGGTCTGGTCCGCGCCCACGGGGCCGCGTTCGTCGATCGGTTCGCCGATCACGTTCATGATGCGGCCCAGCGTCTTGGGGCCGACCGGCACCGAGATCTGCGCGCCGGTGTTGCTCACCGGCTGGCCGCGGGTCAGGCCGTCGGTCGAGTCCATCGCGATGGTGCGGACGGTGTTTTCGCCCAGGTGCTGCGCCACTTCGAGAACGAGGCGGTTGCCGTTGTTGTCGGTTTCGAGCGCGGAGAGGATCGCCGGCAGCTCGCCATCGAAGCTCACGTCGACGACGGCGCCGATGACCTGGCTGATCTTGCCGGTGGAGGTCGCTACTGCGGTGGCCATGGTTCTTTCCTTGCCTTCTGTCCCGATCGTCAGAGCGCTTCCGCGCCCGCGATGATTTCGATGAGTTCGGTGGTGATCGCGGCCTGGCGGCTGCGGTTGTACTGAATGGTCAACTTGTTGATCAGCTCGCCGGCGTTACGCGTGGCGTTGTCCATCGCGGTCATCGACGCGCCCTGTTCGGACGCTTCGCGTTCCAGCAGCGCGCCGAACACCTGCGTGGTGACGTAGCGCGGCAGCAGTTCCTCGAGGATTTCCTCCTCGCCCGGCTCGTATTCCACCACCGCGTCGGTCGAAGCCGTGGCGGCGGGGGCGGGAACCGGAATGATCTGCGTGGTCACGGGGTCCTGTGCCAGCGCCGACTTGAATTTCGGCGCCACGAGGTGGGCGACGTCGAACTTGCCCGCTTCGAACATGGCGAGGATCTGGTGCGCGATCGCGCTGGCTTCGTCGAAGCCGGGCGTGCGCACCGTGCTGGTGTCGAAGTTCTCCGCGATCGCCTTGGGATAATCGCGGCGCAGCGGGGCGCGGCCCTTCTTGCCGACGAGGTAGAAGGTCACGGTCTTGCCGGCGGCGATCAGCGCGCGGGCTTGGGCCTTGGCTTCCTTGACGATGTTCGAATTGAGGCCGCCGCACAGGCCCTTGTCGGTGTTGACCACGACCAGCAGGTGGCGCTGGTCGGAACCGGTGCCGCGCATCAGCAGCGGCCCGTTGTCCTGCCCGGCGACCTTGGCGGCAAGGCTGCCCATGACTTCGGCCAGGCGACTGGCATAGGGGCGCGCGGCCTCGGCCGCCGCCTGCGCCTTGCGCAGCTTGGCCGCCGCGACCATCTGCTTGGCCTTGGTGATCTTCTGGGTCGACTTGACCGAGTTGATCCGGCCTTTGAGTTCCTTCAGCGAAGCCACTCAATTTTCTCCAATTCGTCACCCCGGTGAACGCTGGGGTCCCTATCCACTAGGCCGTACCTGGCGGCACGAGATCCCGGCTTGCGCCGGGATGACGTGTGTTACGCGAACTGCTTGGCGAACGCGTCGAGCGCGGCGACCAGCTTGCCCTTGGCTTCGTCGCCCAGGTCCTTGGTGTCGCGGATCAGGCCGAGCAGGTCGGCATGGCTCGTGCGCAGGAAGCTGAGCAGCTCGGCTTCGTATTCGGTCACGCGGCTGGTCGGCACGGCATCGAGGTAGCCCTGCGTACCGGCGAAGATCACGCAGGTCTGTTCTTCGAAGCCCAGCGGCGAGAACTGCGGCTGCTTGAGCAGCTCGGTCAGGCGCGCACCGCGGTTGAGCAGCTTCTGGGTCGAAGCATCGAGGTCCGAACCGAACTGCGCGAAGGCCGCCATTTCGCGGTACTGCGCGAGCTCCAGCTTGATCGAGCCGGCAACCTTCTTCATCGCCTTGGTCTGGGCCGAGGAGCCCACGCGCGACACCGAGAGACCGACGTTGATGGCCGGACGGATGCCCTGGTAGAACAGGCCGGTTTCCAGGAAGATCTGGCCGTC
>NZ_DDFB01000059.1:0-3181 GCF_002336885.1 Novosphingobium sp. UBA1939
GCGATGCCCTGCGCGCGCAGGCCGAAGCCTCGCCGGCGGCGGACGCGGTCCGCTTCGTCGGCCGCGTGCCGCACGCCGAGGTCGACCGCTATTACGCGCTGGCCGATGTGGTGTGCTATCCGCGCAAGGCGATGCGGCTGACGGACCTTGTCACGCCGCTCAAGCCGCTGGAAGCGATGGCGCAAGGCAAACTGGTTGCCGCGAGCGACGTGGGCGGGCACAGGGAACTGATCGAGGACGGGGTGACCGGCACGCTGTTTCCCGCCGACGATCCTGCCGGGCTGGCGAAGGCAATGGTCGCGCTGTTGGGCGACCGGAGCGCATGGCCGGAACGGCGCGCGGTGGCGCGGCGGTTCGTCGAGCGCGAGCACGACTGGGCCGGCAATGTTCGTCGTTATCAAGCTGTTTACCAAAAGGTGATAGCCGGGAAAGGTACAATTGCGGGTGTCGCCGCCTGACGGCGTGGGGCACTTGCCAGGTTTGAACGGATCGATACGCACGTGACCATTCCGCAGGGCAAGCAGGCGAAACGCAAGCAGGCCGCATCGATTTCGGCGCACCGCCTGTTCCCGGTGGTGATGATAGTGTGGTTCGCCGCCTTGCTGGGGCTGACGAGCTTCGTCGTGCCGCCCCGGATGCTGGCGAGCCTGGTCGTGGCGAGCGGACTGCCCAAGGTCCTGCCGGCCGCCGCGCCGCCGCTGGGCTTCACCGCCCGCGTGCTGGTGGCTTTCGCGCTGGCCGTGGTCGGCGGGCTGATCGGCCTTGTCATCGCCGCGCGGTTGCGCAGGGGCAAGGCGGCCAAGCTCGACATGCCGGCGATGCCCGATCGCGACGAGGCGATGGAATCCGGAGCGCCCGCCGTGGCGGTATCCCAACGTGCCGTGAAAATCCGCGCGCGCGACGCGCACCCCGATGCCCCGCCGCGCCGGCCGCTGGTGCTGAGCGAGGAATTGGCGACGGTGCCGGCGCTCGAGGACCCGGAGCCGGGTGGCGAGCTTGAACAGCCCGTGATCGCGGAAGATTGGGGCGCGGAGGTACCCGTCGATGGTGCGGACTTGTCCCGAACGGCGCTTGAAGCGGCGGATCCGGACGAAACGGCCGGGCAAGACGACGTGCTTGCGGACGAAGTTGGTGCTCCCGCGCGCTTTGCCGCGCCGATGATCGACGACGGACCGTTTGCGCCGCCGCTGCTTGCGCTGCCTGCCGCGCTGGCGGACGAGCCATCGGCCGATGCGGACCTTGATCTTGCAGGGCTAGAGGCTCCGCCCGGCGAAGATGATGCGCGGCTACCGCTGGCCTCCGACACGCAACGTCCCTTTGTGCAGCCCTATCCGACGTTGCCCGCGCCCGGCATTTTCAACGATGCGGCGGAAGCACGCGCGGATGCGCCCGCGATGGATGCCGCGCCGCTGGAATCGCTGGGCCTCGTGCAGCTCATCGAGCGGCTGGCGATGGCGATCGCGGTCCGGCGCGACGAACTGGCGCGACACGCGGAACAGGATCTGCGGGCCGAGGCGGAAGTCGACGCCACGCTGCCGCCTGGTATAGCCACGCACGCCGCGGACGCGGCCGAACAGGGCGTGGAGGACGCGGAAGCAGGTGGGGAGGCGGATGCGCCGCCTTTCCTGGCGATCGTGCCCGGCGAGGCACCGTTGCCCGAACACCGCTATCCCTCGCTGGTCGATATGCCGTCCCCCGCGCCGCGCCGCCATGACGACGCGCCGGTGGATCCGCCGTTTGCCCGCCCCGATACGCCGTTGGCCAGCCGTGGACGGGCCATGCCATCGTCTGTGACGGAACCCGCGCCGCCGGCCTTCGCGCCGCCCGCCGGGGCCGTTCCCGCGTTCAGCGATCCCGAAGAGGCCGACCGCGCCTTGCGCGCGGCCCTCGCCACGCTCCAGAGAATGACCGCCAAGGGCTAACCTCGTCCGCAATCGGTCCTGAATGTAGCCATTTTCGACGGAATCCTGCCCGTTTTGAAGGGTGCAACCGTATTTCCCGCGCGGATCGGCGCGGGAAATGACGCTCGCGGTTGCAAAATAACTTTCCTGCAGTCATGGGGGATATTCGCGCAACTTTCGTCGCCAAGGGGGGCGGCGCGATTCGTGCGATATTTCCAATTCTGGATGTAGGGACGACCTTCGATATGGGATTTCCGCCGGTTCAGGGCCTGTACGATCCGCGTAATGAGCATGACGCCTGTGGTGTGGGCTTTGTTGCCCATATCAAAGGGGCGAAAAGCCACGCGATTATCGAGCAGGCGCTGGAAATTCTGCGAAATCTCGACCATCGCGGCGCGGTGGGCGCCGACCCGTTGCTGGGCGATGGCGCCGGCATCCTGATCCAGTTGCCCGATCAGCTTTTCCGCAAGTGGGCGGCTGCGCAGGGCAAGGAACTGCCCGCGCCGGGCGATTACGCCGTGGCGATGTGCTTCCTGCCGCAGGACGAACCTTCGCGGAACTTCGTGACCGAGTTCTTCGAGAAGTTCATCGCCAAGGAAGGCCAGGAACTGATCGGCTGGCGCGACGTGCCCGTCACGCTCGAGGGCCTCGGCAAGACCGTGATCGAATCGATGCCGGTGGTGCGCCAGTGCTTCATCAAGCGCGGCGAGGGCACGCCCGACCAGGACGCGTTCGAGCGCAAGCTGCTGGCGATCCGCAAGCAGACGCAGAACCCGCTTGCCGCCATGGCCGAGAAGCACGGGCTTCCGGGCGTGACGCAACTCTACATGCCGAGCTTTTCGACGCGCACGATCGTCTACAAGGGACTGCTGCTGGCGAACCAGGTTGGCTCGTTCTATGACGACCTGCGCGATCCGGACTGCGTCTCCGCGCTGGGCCTTGTCCACCAGCGCTTCTCGACCAACACCTTCCCGAGCTGGAAGCTGGCGCATCCCTTCCGCTTCATCGCCCACAATGGCGAGATCAACACGGTTCGCGGCAACGTGAACTGGATGAATGCGCGCCGCCGCACGATGGAATCCGAGCTGCTGGGGCCGGACCTCGACAAGATGTGGCCGCTGATCCCGCACGGGCAGTCGGACACGGCGAGCCTGGACAACGCGCTCGAACTGCTGCTGGCGGGCGGATACAGCCTGGCGCACGCGGTGATGATGCTGGTGCCCGAGGCCTGGGCCGGCAATCCGCTGATGGATTCCAAGCGCCGCGCCTTCTACGAATAC
>NZ_DDFB01000017.1:0-9521 GCF_002336885.1 Novosphingobium sp. UBA1939
ATTGGCGCTACACGGCCGGCGATGGTGTCTATGACATTCCCGGCAACCTGATCCGCGCGCCCGGCACCAGCCACGCCCGCTTCATCGGCAAGGAAGCCGAAGCCACGCTCGCATGGCAAACCACCGCCGAACTGGAACTGTCCGCCTCCCTCTCCGTCTTCTCACCAGGAACTTTCATCCGCCAAACCGGACCCGCTCACAGCATCACCATGATCGGCTTCGAAAGCAATTTCCGCTTTTAGGACCAAGGAAGAACAAGCAATGTCTGAATCCGGCAAACCATCGACCTCGCCCCTTCCGGGCCTGCTGCTGCTGTTGTCGGTCACCACCGGGCTGGTCGATGCGGTCAGCGTGCTGGGGCTTGGCAAGGTGTTCACCGCCAACATGACCGGGAACATCGTCTTCCTGGGCTTCGCCGCCGCCGGCACCCCCGGCTTCCGCATTGCGCCCTATCTGGTCGCGCTGCTCGCCTTCTTCGGCGGTGCGCTGTTGGCGGGCCGGGTCGGCCAGCGGTTCGGCCGCGAGCCGCTGCGCCGCTGGCTGACCATCTCCGCCCTGATCGAGACCATAGCCTTGTGGCTGGCGGCGGCAGTGGCGCTGACCTTCCGCGTGCCGGCGCAGGAGCCGGAGGCCGCGCTGTTCGCGATCATCGCGCTGACCGCCATTGCCATGGGATTCCGCAACGCCACCGTTCGCCAGCTCAAGGTGCCGGACCTCACCACCACCGTCCTGACGCTCACCATCACCGGCATCGCCGCCGATTCCCATCTGGCGGGTGGCGGCAATCCCAATCTTTCCCGCAGGCTCGGCGCGATCCTGGCCATTTTCGCGGGCGCGGCCGGGGGCGCGCTGATGGTCATCCATGCCGGCCTTGCCCTGCCGTTGTGCGTGGCGGGGGCGATCATCATGGGCGGTACGCTCGCCTGCGTGCGCCATCCGGCCGCCGCCATGCCCCACGCCAACGGATAACGCGGTATGATGGCGCGAATACAGAAGTTATTGGCGCGAATAAGAAAGAAATGATCATCGACCCACCTACGTTCTCGGGAAATTCGCGCGCGGCCGGCGGGCGGGACGAGCGAAGGCGGAACAGATGGGGTCGATCGACGGAAAAGTGTGCGTGGTCACCGGCGCGGCGCGCGGTCTGGGCCGTGCCATCGCGCAGACGCTGGCCGCCGACGGCGGGCGCCTTGCCTTGTGTGACGTGCTGGAACCGGCGCTGGAAGAAACCGTCGCCGGTCTGCGGTCCATGGGCGCGGACGTGTTCGCCTCCCCTTGCGATGTCAGCGACAGTACGGCCGTTGACCGGTTTTTCGCGGAGACGGCGCAAGCCCTCGGCCCGGTCGACGTTCTCGTCAACAACGCGGCGCTGGTGCCGGGCGGCCCCGACGACGAGGCGCGGCGCAACCGGCATTACGCCTGGCTCACAACCCCTGTCGAACGCGGCTCGCTGGGCTTTACCTCGGCCATGACCGATACCGAATGGCTGCGCTTCTGGGGCGTGAACGTCCACGGGGTGTTTTTCTGCACCCGCGCCGCGCTGCGCCAGATGGAACCGCGGCGGCAGGGACGCATCGTCAACATCGCGTCGATCGCCGGGCTTTCGGCTTACAGCGCGCACAGCCCGCATTATTCCGCCACCAAGGGCGCGGTCATCGCGTTCACCCGCTCGGTCGGCGCCGAAGTGGCGGGCGCCAACATCTTCGTCAACGCGATCGCGCCCGGCGGCGTCGCCACCCCGATGTTCGACGATTACCTTGCCCGGCTCGATCCCGAAGCACGCAACCGCATGTTCCAGTTTGTGCCGGCGGGGCGCCTGGGATCGCTGGAAGAATACGCGGGGCTGGTGCTGTACCTTGCTGGCGACAACCACTACCTTGCGGGCCAGATTATCAGCCCCAACGGTGGAATGTTCTGAATGGCGCACGCGGCCGTCGTGATCGATCAGCCCGGCCCGGAGCGGACAAGCGCCTATGGCTGGATCGTGTTCGCGCTGAGCTTCGGGCTGCTGATGTCCGATCACATGGCCCGGCAGGTGCTCAACGTGGTCAACCCTCTGCTCAAGACCGAATGGAACCTGGGCGATGCCGAGGTCGCCTCGCTGTCCAGCGTGGTCGCGCTGGCGGTGGGCCTACTGACGTTTCCGCTCTCGCTGGCGGCCGACCGGTTCGGCCGCGTGCGCAGCCTGTTCGCGATGGCAACGCTGTGGAGCCTCGCCACGCTGGGCGGCGCGCTGGCGCAGAGCTATCACCAGATGCTGTTCGCCCGGCTGCTCGTCGGCGTGGGCGAGGCGGCCTATGGCAGCGTGGGCATCGCGGTGGTGCTTGCGGTGTTTCCGGTGGGACTGCGTTCGACGCTGTCTTCCTCGTTTCTCGCCGGCTCGGTCGTCGGGCAGATGGTCGGGGTGGCGGTCGGCGGCCAGATCGCGGCGGCGCACGGCTGGCGCAGCGCGTTCGAGGCGATCGGTGGAGCCGGTCTGGCGCTGGCGGCGCTCTATCTGCTGATCGTGCGCGAAAGCCGCCTCGGCCCCGTCCCGTCGCGCGAGAAGCTCGATTGGCGCGTGCTGGGGCGCCAGCTGTTCGGACGGCGCCTGCTGTGGCTGACCTATTTCGCCAGCGGCAGCCAGCTGTTCTGCGCCGGCGCGCTTTCCGTGTTCCTGCCGCTGCTGCTGACCCGGTACTATGCCATGCCGATCGATCGCGCGGGCAGGACGACCGCGCTGTTCCTGCTGGTCTGCGCGATCGGCATGGTGACCTGCGGCGTGGTGGGCGATCGCCTTGCCCGGCGCGATCCGGCGATCAAGCCGCGTGTCGCGCTGGTCTATGCGCTGATGGCCGCCGTGTTCTTTGCCGGCGCCTTTCTTTCGCCGCCGGGCGCCGTGCAGCTCGCGCTGATCGGATGCGCGCTGCTGGTCGTGGCCGGCGTGGCGGGGATTGCCGGGGCGATGGCCGCGAACCTCACGCCGCGCGCGATCCACGGCACGGTGATGGCGGTTTTGGCGCTCAGCAACAACCTGCTCGGCCTGGCGCCGGGGCCGTTCGTGACCGGGATGATCGCCGACAGGATCGGGCTGGACAAGGCGCTGCTGATCATGCCGGTGCCCTGCCTGCTGTGCGCGCTCAGCCTTGTCCTCGCCCGCGGGGACTATGCGCGGGCAATGCGGCACGGGTAGCCTCCGGTCGCATAGGTCCACCTTTATTCGTCCGACGGCTCCTAAAGGCGTGACAAGCGCGAAGGGGCGCGAATAGGATCGCCATGGGGGTTTGTCGGGTGTCTTGCGGCCGCATCGCGGGCACCGGGCACCCCGGCAGCAGGGGGTGACATGGGCGGACTGATTTCAAGGCAATCCCGGATAATCTTTCCGGCGCGGGTCGTTCTGGCGCTGGCCAGCGCGCTGGCTTTCGCCGGACCGGCAGGCGCTTCGACGCTGATTACCGGGGCGACGGTTTACGACGGGTCCGGCGCGGCGGGGCAGAAGGTTTCCGTACGCGTGGATGGAGACCGGATCGTGGCGGTCGGCGATCTGCCGGCCACACCCGCCGACACGGTGATACGGGGCGACGGGCTTGCCCTCGCCCCCGGTTTCATCGACAGCCACAGCCATCACGACCGCGGCGATTATGCCGATCGGGCGATGCCGGTGCTGCTGGCGCAGGGCGTGACCACGGTGGTCGTCGGGCAGGACGGGGGCAGCGACGGCCCCTTCGCCGAAACCGCCGCCCGCTTCGCCGCGCGGCCCGCCGCCGTCAACGTCACCGCCTATACCGGGCACGGCTATCTGCGCGAAAAGGTGATGGGCGAGGATTACAAGCGCACCGCCACGCCCGCCGAAGTCACCGCGATGCAGGCGCTGCTCGATGCCGATCTCAAGGCCGGATCGCTGGGCCTGTCCACCGGCCTCGAATACGATCCCGGCATCTATTCGGATCATGGCGAACTGCTCGCGCTCGCCCGCACCACGCAGGCGGATCACGGGCGCTACATCAGCCACATGCGCAACGAGGACCTGACCTTCGACGCCGCGCTCGATGAACTACTAGACCTGGGCGAGAAGACCGGCGTGCCCGTGCAGATCTCGCACCTCAAGCTGGGCCTGGTCGATCGCTGGGGCGATGCCGGCAAGGTGCTGGCCAAGCTGGATGCGGCGCGGGCGCGCGGGATCAAGGTGACGGCCGACGTCTATCCTTACGAGTACTGGCAATCGACGCTGACCGTGCTGTTTCCCAAGCGCGACTTCACCGACATCGCTGCCGCCCGCTTCGCGCTGACGCACCTGACCACGCCCGCCGGCATGTTGCTTGGCTTCTATGCGCCCAACCCGGCCTATGTCGGCCACACCATCGCCGATATCGCCGCCGAGCGGCACGAGGAGCCGGCCGCGACCTATCTCTGGCTGATCCAGACGGCCCAGGCCTGGCGCAAGGCGCATCCGGATGCCGACCGCGTGGAAGCGGTGATCGGCACCGCGATGTCGCCCGCCGACGTCGCCGATTTCATCGCCTGGCCCAACAGCAACATCTGTTCGGACGGCATGGTCGGATCGCGCCATCCGCGCGGGGCCGGTGCCTTCGCCAAGGTGCTGCGGCTCTACGTGCGCGAACAGCACCGGTTGACGCTGCCGGAAGCGATCCACAAGATGACCGCGCTTTCGGCCGAGCACATCGGGCTGGAAGGGCGCGGCCTGATCAAGCCCGGCTACAAGGCCGATCTGGTGCTGTTCAATCCCGACACCATCGCCGATCACGCCACGGTGGAGAACCCCGGCGCGCTGGCCACGGGCGTTTCCGACGTGATGGTCAACGGCGTGATGGTCTATCGCGAGGGCAAGGCGACCGGCAGCTATCCGGGCCAGTTCCTCAAGCGGGGCGGCCTGTGATGCAGCGGCGCGGCTTGCTGAAGGCCGGCGCCGGACTGGCAGCCTTCGGAGCCGGCCGCGCCCTGGCCGCACCGATCCTGTCGGCCGGCAACTTCGGCCTGACTCCTGCCCGCGCCGCCCGGCGCAACGGCTGGATCGAAGTGGATGCCGGCGCGTTCGAGGCCAATATCGACGCAGTGCGCCAGTGGACCGGCGGCACGCGCCTGTGCGCGGTGATGAAGGCCGATGCCTATGGCAACGGCATCGCGCTGCTGATCCCTTCGATCCTGCGCAAGCGCGTGAGCGACGTGGCGATCACCTCTAACGACGAGGCGCGCGTCGCGCGGCAGCTCGGCTTTCGCGGCCGGCTTATCCGCATCCGCACGGCCACGCCCGAGGAGATGGAAGACGGTTTCGCCCATGGCATCACCGAATTGATCGCCAATCCGCTGGCCGCCGAGCGGCTTCAGGCGCTGTGGCTCAAGGGCAAGCCGAAGGGGCCGCTTACGGTCCACATCGCCCTCAACGCGGGGGGGATGAGCCGCAACGGCGTGGAGCTTTCGAGCGTCTATGGCCAGGCCGACGCCCGCGCGCTGCTGGCGCTCAAGGGTCTGCGCGTGACCGGGGCGATGACCCACTATCCCAGCGAGGAAGCCGCCGACATCCTCGGCCAGCTCGGGCGCTTTCAGGACGATCTCCGCTGGCTGGCATCGGCGGGTCTCGATACCCGCCCGCTACTGCGCCACACCGCCAATACCTTCGCCACGCTGGAGCATCCCGAAACCCGGCTCGACATGGTGCGCGTGGGCGGCGCGATCTATGGCGATCCGGGCAGCACGAAGACCGACACGTTCCAGCCGACGATGGCGATCAAGTCCCGCGTGACGGCGGTGAACCACTATCCCGCCGGGCAGACGGTCAATTACGACCGCACCTACCGCCTCGATCGCGAAAGCTGGCTCGCCAACATTCCGATCGGCTATTCCGACGGCTACCGGCGCGGGTTCAGCCACGCCAACCGGCCGGAGTTCGAGGCGGAGAGCCGCAACCGTACCGAAGTGCTGATCGGCGGCCGGCGCTTCCCCGTGGTCGGCCGGGTGACGATGAACACGATGATGGCGGACGTCACCGGCTGGCAGGACAAGGTCCGGCTCGATGACGAGGTCGTGCTGTTCGGCGCGCAAGGGGCGGAACGGATCACGCAGGCGGAATTCGAACGCAACGGTAGCGTCTATGGACCCGAAGCGCTGACCGTGATGGGCGCGACATTGCCGCGCGTGCTGAAGGCGGGCTGAGCCTATCCCCTCACCGCCTCGCGCACACGGGCCAGCGCGGCGGCGAGCGGATCGGTTTCGCCCAGGATACGGAACGTGCCGTTCATGGTGAAGAAGCAGTGCCCATGGACGGTCGCCAGCAGCGATCGCGCCAGCGCGGGCGCTTCCTCGCTGCGCTCCGGGGGCAGCACGGCGACAAGTTCGGCCACCACGATCTCGAAGATCGCGGTCACTTGCCGGGCATAGCTTTCCGGCGGTTCCATGTCGTCCGGCAGGCGAAAATCATAAAGCGCCGCCCAGGCATGGCGGTTGACCACGGCGAATTCGAAATAGGCGTCGACCGCGCGCTTCAGACGGTCGCCCTGCTCGCCGGCCAGCCGCGTTTCCAGATAGTCGCGCCACAGGTCCAGCGTGCGGCCGTTGATCGCCAGGATCAGGCCCTCGTAGGTGCCGAACACGTTGTAGATCGTGCCGATCGAATAGCCGATCCGCTTGGCAACCTCCCGCGCCGAGAAGCGGGCGAAGCCCACTTCCAGCATCTGGCGATGCCCTTCCGCGACGATCATTTCGCGCAGTTCGGGGCGGGAGTGATCGGATCGGCGGCCCATGTCAGCCCTGCGTATTCATTCCGGCGTGCTCATCCGTTCATCCCTGTTGGCGGACGAACGGATACTTCATCTGCGCCAGATAGCCGTTGGGCACGCTTTCGGGAACGCCGTATCCGGTGGGCCACTGGCTGTCGGGGAAATAATGCGTGCCGAACAGCCGGTCGAGGATGGGGAAGTGGATGGCGAAGTTCTTGTCCACGCCTTCCGCCTCGATCGCGTGGTGCCAGTGGTGGAAGCGCGGCACGACCACGAACTTGCCCAGCACATTGAAATCGCCGCGCAGGTTGGCGTGGACCAGCGAGGCATAGACATAGACCATCCCGACATAGGCCTGCATCACCGATGGCGCGAAGCCGAGCGTGAGCAGCGGCAGCGACGTTACCCCGCGCAGCAGCACGATCTCCACGAAGTGCATCCGCGCGCCGGCCAGCCAGTCCATCGCCTTCGCGCTATGATGCACCGCATGGAAGCCCCACAGGAACGGCACGCGATGGAACAGGCGGTGGAACCAGTACTGCGCCAGATCGGTCAGGATCATGGCTAGCAGGAACTGCACCTGCCATGGCAGGCTGCCCACGGCCGACCGGGTATGGTCGAGCCAGCCGAAGTGGGTGTTGACGTAGCTCGACGGCGCCAGCGCAAGGAAGGTGATGAACTGCACCAGCATCGAACTGACGAGGTAATAGAACAGATCTTCGCGCCATTCGGTGCGGAACAGGCGCTGCTTGGCAAGGTGCGGGAAGATGCGCTCGATCGGCGCGAACATCAGGCCGGTGGCGATCATGTTCACCGCGAAGAAATCGACGCCGAAGAACACGCCCCAGTCGTGCGTTTCGCGCGGCTGAACCGCCGCGCCGCCCAGGATCGAGGCGGCCAGCGCCAGCACCAGCTCGGTGCCGCCCAGCGCCTTGCGCGGGCGCAGCAGCAGGCTGAGCAAGGCCAGCGCATAGGCGCCGAGCAAGGTCAGGTGCACGAACGGACGGAAGCCTTGCATGTCGCGCAGCTTGGCCAGTTCCGGCATGGCGAACCATTCGGGCCAGCGCAGCGCCGCCACGAAGCACAGGCCGGCCATCGCCAGCACGATCGCGAAAAATCCGGCGAACCAGCCCGTGCCGAAGCCACGCGCCTCGATGGGCGCTTCCAGATCGCGTTTCAGACTTTGCCAGTATCCTCTGCTCATCGCAGGCATCCCCTTTTGCGGATACGCCGATTCCATGCGGCACCGACGCTACGATAGCGTCAAATTATACACTGTCTATTATTAAATTGAACAATGATAATTTTTCGGGTAATATCCGGTCCCAAGGAGAACCGGTGATGGGATTGATCCTCACGCTGATCGTGTTCGTGGGCGGAGCGCTGTTGCTGGGCGCCCGATCGCGGATTGCCGAGCTTGAGCGCCGCCTGCGGCTGGTGGAGGACGAGCTGCGCCGGCGCATCGCGGCGGGCGCGATGCCACGCGTCGAATCGGTCGAGCCGGCGGTGGAAACACCCTTACCGATGGTGGCCGAGGCCCTTCCCGCTCAGCCGGAAACACCGGCGGAAGCGGCACCCGAACCCGAAATCGAGACGCCCCCTCCCTCGCCGCCCGAACCCATTGCCGAAACACTACCGGCGATGGCCTGGGAAATCCCGGCCGAACCCGCCGTGGAAGCGTCCGCCGATCCGCTTCCGGTGCAAGCCGCAGAGCCGGAACCCGCCCCGGCCATGCGCCGCGCCGCGATCAATTTCGAGGAACTGTTCGGCCGCAAGCTGCCGATCTGGGCCGGCGGCATCACGCTCGCCATCGCCGGCGTGCTGATTGTCAAATACGCCATCGACCAGGGCTTTTTCGGACGGATCTTCACCCCCGGCGTGCAGGCGGTCTGCGGCATGCTGTTCGGCTTTGGCCTGATCGGCGCGGCCGAATGGGCATGGCGCGCGCGGGAGAAGGTGGCCGATCCGCGCGTCAGCCAGGCGCTGTCCGGCGCCGGTATCTCCACGCTCTATGCGGCGCTGCTGGTGGCCGCGAACCTCTATCATCTCATCCCTCCGCTCGCGGCGTTCGCGGGCCTTGCGCTGGTCACGGGCGGGGCGTTGTGGCTCTCGCTGCGCCACGGCATGCCCAGCGCCGTGCTGGGGCTGGCGGGCGGCCTTGCCGCGCCGGCGCTGACGGTGGGGCTGGACGCCAATGTGCCGATGCTCGCGGTCTATCTCGGCTTCACAATCGCGGGACTGGCCGGCGTGGCGCGGGCGCAGCGCTGGCCGTGGCTTGCCCTGCTGGCCCTGCTCGGCGGCGCCGGATGGAGCCTGTGGCTGATCCTGGCCGGCAAGGCGCTGGAAACGGTGGGCGCGCTGTCGATCGGCGGCTTCGTGATGCTACTGGCGATTGTCCTGCCGCTGTTCGCCTTTGCCGGCGCGGCGCAACGCCTGCTGCGGTCCGCCGCCGCGGTGATCGGCGCCGCGCAGCTTGGCCTGCTGGTCGCGCTGGGCGGGTTCCTGCCGCTGCACTGGGGCCTGTTCGCGCTGATCGCCGCCGCCGGCCAGTTCCTCGCCTGGCGCGAACGCGACCTGGCGATCGTGCCGACACTGAGCGCGGCGCTGTCCGTTATCCTGCTGATGCTCTGGCCCCACCCGGAAACCGGCTGGCTGCTGACCATGGGGCTGGCGCTCGCCGCGCTTCATGCGGGACCGTTGCTGGCAAGGCTGTGGCAAGCGCCCGCGCGCCTGCAACGCGCGGTCGAGCTGGCGGGCATCGCCGTGGCCGCGCCGCTGCTCGGACTGCGCCATGCGGAGCATGTGTGG
>NZ_DDFB01000151.1:0-6208 GCF_002336885.1 Novosphingobium sp. UBA1939
GGCTTCGTCGGCGAGGTCCACGTGCAGGGCGTCCTTGTCGGCCTCCGAATAGACGGCGACAGTGGCAATGCCCATCTTGCGGGCGGTCTTGAGGACGCGGCAGGCGATTTCGCCGCGGTTGGCGATGAGGATTTTCTTGAACATGCCTATCTTTCCGTCGCTGGAATTACTGTAATTCAGACCTGTTCGAGGGCCTGCGCCAAATCGGCCACGATGTCGTCGATGTGTTCAATGCCCACCGAGACGCGCACCGTGTCCGGCCCGGCGCCGGCGGCGACCAGTTCTTCCTCGCCCAGCTGGCTGTGCGTGGTCGAGGCGGGGTGGATGATGAGCGAGCGGGTATCGCCGATGTTGGCGAGGTGGCTGAACAGCTTGGCCGACTGGACCAGCTTCACCCCCGCCTCGTACCCGCCCTTCACCCCGAAGGTGAACACCGCGCCGCCCTTGCCGCCGAGGTATTGCCGGGCCAGCTGGTGATAGGGGTCTTCCGGCAGGCCCGCATAGCTCACCCACGCCACCTTGGGATGGTTCTGCAGCCACTGCGCAAGGTGCAGCGCATTGGCGCAATGCCGCTCCATGCGCAGCGCCAGCGTTTCCATGCCGGTCAGCGTGAGGAAGGCATTCATCGGCGCCATGGCAGGGCCAAGATCACGCAGGCCCAGCACGCGGCAGCCGATGATGAAGGCGATCGGGCCGACGGGCTTCAACGCCTCGGTCAGCACTGCGCCGTGGTAGCTGGGGTTGGGCTGGGTGAGCGAGGGGAACTTGTCGCTGGCCGCCCAGTCGAACTTGCCCGAATCCACGATCAGACCGCCGATGGAATTGCCGTGGCCGTTGAGGAACTTGGTGCAGGAATGGACGACAATGTCCGCGCCGTGTTCGATCGGGCGACACAGCGCCGGGCTGGCCATGGTGTTGTCCACGATCAGCGGCACGCCCGCCGCATGGGCCACGTCGGCAATCGCCGCGATGTCCTGCACCACGCCACCGGGGTTGGCGAGGCTTTCGATGAACACGCCGCGCGTCTTGTCGGTGATCGCGGCGGCAACGGCGGCCGGATCGTCGGCATCGACGAACACCGCCTTCCAGCCGAACTTGGCGAAGCTGTGCGCGAACTGGTTGAGCGTGCCACCGTAGAGCTTCTTGGCGGCCACGATCTCGCAGCCCGGCTCCATCAGGGTGTGGAACACGATGAACTGCGCGGCATGGCCCGATGCCACGCCCAGCGCGCCCACGCCCCCTTCCAGCGCCGCGATCTTCGCTTCGAGCGCGGCATTGGTCGGGTTCATGATGCGGGTGTAGATATTGCCGAATTCGGCCAGGGCGAAGAGGTTCGCCGCATGTTCGGCACTGTCGAACACGTAGCTCGCCGTCTGGTAGATCGGCGTGATCCGCGCCTTGGTGGTCGGATCAGGCTCGCACCCGGCATGGACCGTCAGCGTCTCAAGCTTCTGCGTCATGGCATCCTCCTTGGCATAGGGCACAGGACCCTATCACGCCGCTTCGATCTCGCTACCCTGTGGCGGCATGTTGTGGCCCAGCAGCCGCAGCATGTCGGCCGCGCATTCCACCACGTTGGAGCCGGGCCCGTAGATGCCCTGCACCCCCGCTTCACGCAGGAATTCATAGTCCTGCGGCGGGATTACGCCGCCGGCGACGACCTTGATGTCCGCCCGGCCGGCGGCCTTCAGGTGCCCGATCAGTTCGGGGATCAGCGTCTTGTGCCCGGCGGCAAGGCTCGATGCCCCAACCGCGTCGACGTCCTTTTCCAGCGCCAGCGCGCAGGCTTCCTGCGGGGTCTGGAACAGGGGACCGCTGGTCACGTCGAAGCCCATGTCGCTGAATGCCGACGCGATCACGTTGGCGCCGCGATCGTGCCCGTCCTGGCCCATCTTGGCGACGAGCATCCGGGGCTTGCGGCCCAGGCGGCGAGTCACGGCCTCGACGCCGTCGAGCACCTGCCGGTAGCGGCTGTCGCCGGCATAGGCCGCGCCATAGATACCCTTCACCGGGGTCGGCACGGTGCCATGACGGCCGAAGACGATTTCCATCGCGTCCGAAATCTCGCCCAGCGTGGCACGGTGGCGCGCGGCCTCCACCGCGAGTTCAAGCAGATTGCCGCCCGTCTTCGCGCCTTCGGTCAACGCATTGAGCGCGGCCCGGCACCGCGTTTCGTCACGCCCGGCGCGCACCGCCTTCAACCGCGCGATCTGCGCTTCGCGCACGGCGTGGTTGTCGACTTCGAGCGTTTCGATCTGGTCTTCGCTGGCAAGGCGATACTTGTTGACGCCGACGATCACGTCCTCGCCACGGTCAACGCGTGCCTGGCGGCCGGCGGCGGCTTCCTCAATCATCGCCTTGGGCCAGCCGGCGGCAACCGCCTTGGCCATGCCGCCCTCGCTATCGACGCGCTCGATGATCTCCCAGGCCTTGTCGACCAGTTCCTGCGTCAGCGCCTCGATGTAGTACGACCCGCCCAGCGGATCGACCACCTTGGTCATCCCCGTTTCTTCCTGGATCACGATCTGCGTGTTCCGGGCAATGCGGGCGGAGAAGTCGGTGGGCAGCGCGATCGCTTCGTCCAGCGCGTTGGTGTGGAGCGACTGGGTGCCGCCCAGCATCGCCGCCATCGCCTCGATCGTGGTGCGGATGACGTTGTTGTAGGGGTCCTGCTCCTGGAGAGAGACACCGCTGGTCTGGCAGTGGGTGCGCAGCATCTTGCTGCGTTCGTCCTTCGCGCCCAGTTGCGTCATCACCCGGTGCCACAGCACGCGCGCGGCGCGCAGCTTGGCCACTTCCATGAAGAAGTTCATGCCGATGGCGAAGAAGAAGCTCAGGCGGCCGGCGAACTTGTCAATGTCGAGCCCCGAGGCAACGCCGTACTTCACATATTCCATGCCATCGGCGATGGTGAAGGCCAGTTCCTGCACCTGCGTCGCGCCGGCTTCCTGCATGTGGTAGCCGGAGATCGAGATCGAGTTGAACTTCGGCATCTCGCGGCTGGTGTAGCCGAAGATGTCCGAGATGATCCGCATGCTCGGCTCGGGCGGATATATATAGGTGTTGCGGACCATGAACTCCTTGAGAATGTCGTTCTGAATGGTTCCGTCCAGCAGCTTGCGGTCGACGCCCTGTTCCTCGCCCGCGACGATGAAGAAGGCCAGGATCGGGATCACCGCGCCGTTCATGGTCATCGACACCGACATTTGGTCGAGCGGGATGCCATCGAACAGGATCTTCATGTCCTCGACAGAGTCGATGGCGACGCCTGCCTTGCCGACATCGCCGACAACGCGCGGGTGGTCGGAGTCATAGCCGCGGTGGGTGGCAAGGTCGAAGGCCACTGACAGGCCCTTCTGTCCGGCGGCAAGGTTGCGGCGATAGAACGCGTTCGATTCCTCGGCGGTGGAGAAACCGGCGTACTGCCGGATCGTCCAGGGGCGACCAGCGTACATGCTGGCGCGCACGCCGCGCGTGAACGGGGCGAAGCCCGGCAGGCCCGGATCGACGGTCGCGTCCTCGGCGGTGTAGAGCGGCTTCACGGCAATGCCTTCCGGCGTCTGCCAGGTGAGGTCCTTCCCCTTCACTTCCTTGGCGGCAGCGGCCTGCCAGTCTTCGATATTCGCCATGATCTTGTCCCTAGGCCCGTTCGGTTCGAGCGAAGTCGAGAACCCTGCGCGCCCGTGTCTCGACTTCGCTCGACACGAACGGCGTGTGGTCAGTGCGCCCCCTTGGGCGTTTCCATGATCTCGGTCAGTTGCCCGCCCATGTCGCGGGGATGCACGAAGAAGATCAACGTGCCGTGGGCGCCGATGCGCGGTTCGCCCAGCACGCGCTTGCCCTTGCTTTCGAACCAGGCCTTGGCCGCGTGGATATCCGGCACTTCGTAGCAGAGGTGGTGCTGGCCGCCGAGCGGGTTGGCGGCGAGCCACTTGCCCACCGCGCTGTCCGGGCTGGTCGGCTGGATCAGCTCGATCTGCGTGCCGGCGGTTCCATCCTCGCCCGGCGTGTTGACGAAGCACACGCGCACCTGCTGGCTTTCCAGCACGAACGGCTCTGTGATGTCCGTCGCCCCCATCACGTCGCGATAGAACGCGATCGAGGCGTCGATGTCGGGCGTTGCCACGCCCACGTGGTTCAGGCGTCCCAGCTTCATGTCACACGCGCTCCACAACCATGGCGATGCCCTGCCCGCCGCCGATGCACATCGTAATCAGGCCGTACTTCCCGCCGGTGCGGGCCAGTTCGTAGATCGTCTTGACCGTCAGGATCGCGCCGGTGGCACCGATCGGATGGCCCAGGCTGATGCCCGATCCGTTGGGATTGGTCTTGGCCGGATCGAAGCCCAGCTCCTTGGCCACGCCACAGGCCTGCGCCGCGAACGCCTCGTTGCTTTCGATCACGTCGATCTGGTCGAGCGTCAGCCCCGCGCGCTTCAGCGCCACGGGCACCGCCTTGACCGGACCAAGACCCATCACGCCCGGTTCCACGCCGGCGTGGCCCCAGCCGAGAATCCGGGCCATCGGCTTGAGGCCCAGTTCCTCGACCGCCTCGCCGCTGGCCAGCACGACCGCGCCCGCACCATCGTTGATACCGCTGCCATTGCCGGCGGTGACAGTGCCATCCTTCTTGAACACCGGGCGCAGCGCGGCCATCGCCTCGACGCTGGCGTCTGCGCGGAAATGCTCGTCGGTATCGAATATGGTCACGCCCTTGCGCGTCTTCACTTCGACCGGAACGATCTGCTCCTTGAAGTAGCCCGCCGCCGTGGCCGCGGCCGCGCGCTTGTGGCTTTCCACCGCCAGCGCGTCCTGCGCCTCGCGCGTGATCTGGTGGCGTTCGGCCACGTTCTCCGCCGTCACGCCCATGTGGATGTTCTCGAACGGATCGTGGAGCGCGCCGAGCATGGCGTCCATCATCACCTGATCGCCCATCTTCTGCCCGTTGCGCGCGGTCAGCACCATGTGTGGCGCGTTCGACATGACTTCCGCGCCGCCGCCGATGGCAATCCTGTGCTCGCCCAGCGCGATGCCCTGCGCCGCCGATACGATCGCCTGCAGGCCCGAGCCGCACAGGCGGTTGACGTTCATCGCCGGACTTTCGATCGGCACGCCCGCGTTCACCGCCGCAACACGGCTGACATAGGCATCCTTGGGCTGCGTCGGCACCACCGTGCCGATCACCACGTTCTCGATCGTGTCCGGCGCCAGCCCCGCGCGGGCAATCGCCTCCTTGATCACGATGGTGCCCAGATCCGCCGGGCGGAACGAGGCGAGACTGCCGCCAAACGTGCCAATGGCCGTGCGCGCGCCGGAAACGATGAAGATGTCGGTCATGGTCGGTCCTCAGCCCAGATCCGCGCTTACAGCGGAATGTTGTCGTGCTTCTTCCAGGGGTTCTCGAGCGCCTTGTTGCGCAGCTTGCGCAGGCCCAGCGCGATGCGGCGGCGCGTGGAGTGCGGGTGAATCACCTCGTCCACGAAGCCCTTGCTGGCCGCCACGAACGGGTTGGCGAAGCGGTCCTCGTATTCCTTGGTCTTGACCGCCTGTTCCTCGGTCGAAAGGCCGCGGAAGATGATCTCGACCGCGCCCTTGGCGCCCATGACCGCGATTTCGGCGGTGGGCCAGGCGTAGTTGAGGTCGCCGCGCAGGTGCTTGGAGGCCATCACGTCGTAGGCGCCGCCATAGGCCTTGCGGGTGATCACGGTGATCTTGGGCACGGTCGCCTCGGCATAGGCGAACAGCAGCTTGGCGCCGTGCTTGATGATGCCGTTGTGCTCCTGGCTGGTGCCCGGCAGGAAGCCCGGAACGTCGACGAACGTCAGGATCGGGATGTTGAACGCATCGCAGAAGCGCACGAAACGCGCCGCCTTCTTCGACGAATTGATGTCGAGCACGCCGGCCAGCACCATCGGCTGGTTGGCGACCACGCCCACCGTCTTGCCCTCGATCCGGCCGAAACCACAGATGATGTTGGCGGCGTGCCTGGGCTGGATTTCGAAGAATTCGCCCTCGTCCACCGTCTTGCGGATCACCTCGTGCATGTCATAGGGCTGCGCGGCGGACGCCGGGATCAGCGTGTCGAGGCTGTGTTCCAGCCGGTCGTAAGGGTCGGACGTCGGCCGTTCCGGCACCGCTTCCTTGTTCGACAGCGGCAGGAAATCGAAGAATTCGCGCGCCTGCAGCAGGGCTTCGATGTCGTTTTCGCA
>NZ_DDFB01000152.1:0-46014 GCF_002336885.1 Novosphingobium sp. UBA1939
GGCGTCTTCGCCATCGACAAGCCGGCGTTCCACTTCGGCGGCATCACTCGCGCCGCGCTGATGCCCGATCAGGGGCCGCCGCTGGACCATCCGGCGCGCGTCCGCTTCGCCGCGCAATCGGGCAAGCCCGATTTCTGGGTCCACCCGCTCGCCGCCGCCACACGCGGGCTGGAAGGCGCGGAACTCGCCGAACTGGCCCTGATGCGCGAGGCCGGCGCGCGCGCGGTCGCGACCGGGCGGAACTGGATCGCCGATTCGGGCGTGATGCTTCGGCTGCTGCGCTATTGCGCGATGCTCGGGCTGGTCGTCATCACCCATGCCGAGGATGCCGGCGTCACCGGCGCGGCCGTGGCCACCGCCGGCGAGATGGCGACCCGGCTGGGCCTGCCGTCCGCCCCCGCCGAGGCCGAAGCGCTGGCGGTGGCGCGCGACATCACGCTGGCCGAACTATCGGGTTGCCACGTCCACTTCCGGCAGGTGACGACCGCGCGCGCGCTCGATCTCGTACGCAAGGCCAAGGCCCGTGGCGTGCCGGTCAGCGCGGGCGTGACCCCGGCGCATTTCATGCTGTCCGATCTGGAACTCGCCGATTTCCGGACGTTCTGCCGCCTTTCGCCGCCGCTGCGCAGCGATGCCGATCGCAAGGCGGTGATCACCGCGATCGCTGACGGCACGATCGACGTGATCGCATCGGGCCATGATCCGCGCGGCCCCGAGGACAAGCGCCTGCCCTTTGCCGATGCCGAACCGGGCATGGCCGGGGCGGAAACGCTGTTGCCGCTGACGCTGACGCTGGTGCGCGATGGTCATATCGATCTGGCCCGCGCGTTCGATCTGCTGGCGGGCGCGCCCGCGCGCCTGCTGGGCGTGGATGCGGGGCGGCTGGAAGCGGGCTGGGAAGCCGATATCGCGTTGGTCGATCCGGTCCGTCCCTGGATCGTCGATTCGGACAAGATGGCAGCCAGCGCCGGCAACACGCCGTTCGACCGACGGCCCGTGGAAGGCCGGGTCAACGCCCTGTTCAAGGGCGGCAAGCTGATCGCCTGAACGCGGGCGGGCCGAAGCCCGTCAGCGCAACCGCGCGAGACGGGTATCGGTGGTGCGGCCCGGCTGCGGCGGAGCCACGCGCGGCGCTGCCATGACCAGGCACGCGCCGCCGCGCGCCTTGACCGAGCGGCACAGCGTGGCGGCTGAAGCCTGTCCAACGAAGCCCGCCGCCTGCACGCGCCAGAAGCGACGGCCGTTCACGGTTACCTGGGTGGTCACGTTACGGTAGCTGGCGAGAGCCGGATTGCGCGAGGTAAAGTGGCGCCAGGCCCGGCGCGCGCCATCGGCGGTGGAGAACGCTCCAAGCTGCACCAGATGCGTGCCCGGTGCGACCGTGGGACGCACCGCGGGCTTTGCCGCGGACATCGCCACTGGCTTTGCCACCGGGCGCGCGGAAGGACGCGCCGCCGCTGCGGCGATCCGGTAGGGGCGTGCCTGCGGCTGGATCACCGCGACCGGCGCGGTTTTCGCTGCGGGCGCGTCGATCATCGCCAGTTGCGCGGGACGCGGCTGCGTCGAAGCATCGGCCACGCGTGGCGCGGGCGCGGTATCGAGCGCCGGCAGTTCCTCCACGGCAGCCTTGGCCAGCGCGGGAGCCGCGCCAGCGTCTCCTGCCTTGGGCGTTTCCGCCTTCGCGGCAGCGGCAGCGGCCAATTGCGCCGTTTCCGGGAAGTTGGCCAACGCCAGCGCCGTGGGCTGGCCGGCATCTTCACGCACCGGTGCCCCGATCAGCGACGCCACACGGCGGCGCACGTCCTCGGGATTGCCGATGGCAGCCCATTGCTGGATGCGCGCATCAAGCTGGTCGGCCGGAACGTCGAACGAAGCCATCACCCGGGCTTCCTTCCACTCGCCATGAAGCGCCAGCGCGAACGCCAGGTTCTGGCGTATCTTGGGATTGGTCCCGCTGGTACGCAGCGCGTTGCCCATCAGTTCGATGCCTTCGCCGGTGCGGCCGGCCAGCGCCAGCGCCAGCCCATAGTCCTCGACCGGAATGGCATCGCGATAGCTGTTCAACGTATCGACCGCCTCGTTGCTGCGGCCCATGCCGATTTCCGCCAGCGCAAGGCTCAACGCGGCCTTGCCGCTGTCCTCGCCCAGTTCCATCGCCTCGTCATAGGCCTGCCGCGCGGATTCGAAGCGGCCCGCGCGCAAGTAGCTGTTCCCCAGCAACAGGCGATAGGCACCGTTGCGCGGATCGGACAGCACCGCCTTTTCCGCCAGCGCGACCGCCTTGTCGGCATGGCCGCCACCCAGTTCCGCACGGGCATTCGCCGCAATCTTGTCGGCATGCGGCCCTCCGGCCGCGCAACCCGCAAGCAGGCCCGCCGCCAGCGCGGTGGCTAACCCCATGCGCAGCCGCCGGCGAAGCGGGGCAGCGCACGGTGCGGTAAAATCGATCGAGGGCTGCATGATCGGAAAATCCCCTGGCAAACGGATCAAGGCCGCTTGGCGCGGCAGGCCAGGTCTTCAAGACCGGGCACGGTTTCGAGAAAGCGGTCGAGCGCGTCGGTCACGACCTGCTGCGCGCTGCGGTTCTCCAGCGTGCTGGCAAGCCGCAGGCGGAAATGGCGATCGGCGTCGAGACGCAGCGTGAAAGCGGCTTTGCGGCCCGAAGCGAGGGCAACGCCGTGGCGACGCGCCGGCTGCGGCGCAACTTCAGGTTCGGACGGTGCCGATACCGGCTCTGCGGCCGATACTTCTTCCACAACCGGAGCTTCCTCGGCCACGGCCTGCGCGAGCGTCTTCATCTGGCGCACCACTTCGGGCACGGCAGGCGCGGCGTCGGCATGATCGGGCACTGGCGCACCATGGGACGAGCCATGCGACGGTGCCTCGCCCATGTCGTTCCAGCCCAGATCGTCGAGAGGAGCATGGCCGCCTCCCAGCCCGACACGGTGCTGTTCGTCATAGGAAATCGGCGCAAGCTGGGGGCGCATCGCGGGACGCGCGCCGCCTTTGCGGGCAAGAAGGCTTGGCGTCAGCGAAGCGAAAGCACGAGGTTCGGTCATCGGGCTCCTCCCTTCACGAACCGCTGACGCGGCGGCCGAAGCCCCCGGCAGCGCGTGGTGCAGCGCCAATGACCGGCGCCGGCTGGGCGGGCACCGCGAAGACCGTCCGGCGGAAATTGCGTTCCAGCCGTTCGGAAATATAGGTCCACAGCGCGGTGACTTCCTGCGCCGAACGTCCCTTGGGATCGACTTCCATCACCGTGCGCCCATCGATCATCGAGGCCGCGAAATCGGTGCGGTGGTGCAGCGTTACGGGGGCTACGGTGCCGTGCTGCGACAGCGCGATCGCCGCTTCGGAGGTGATGCGTGCCTTGGGCGTCGCGCCGTTCACCACGAAGATCAGCGGCTTTCCGGCGCGCTCGCACAGATCGACCGTGGCGCCAACGGCGCGCAGGTCATGCGGGCTGGGGCGCGTGGGCACGACGATCAGTTCAGCCACGGAGATAACCGACTGGATCGCCATCGTGATCGCCGGTGGTGTATCGATTACGGCCAGCTTGAAGCCCTGCTGGCGCAGAACGGCAAGATCGGCGGCCAGACGGGCCACGGTAGTCTGGGCGAAGGCCGGGTATTCCGCCTCGCGCTCATTCCACCAATCAGCCAGCGATCCCTGCGGATCGATGTCGATGAGAACGACCGGGCCGGCGCCGGCGCGCTGCGCCTGCACGGCAAGATGACCGGACAGGGTGGTCTTTCCCGATCCGCCCTTCTGCGATGCTAAAGCCAATACGCGCAATGGGTATCCCCCTCTTATACCGAAACGGTCCTGAACGGGAGATCGCAGAACAGACTGAAATTTCCGTTAATGCAGCGCGGGACGGCGAAGGGACAACACGCCCCCGATTTCGTGGCAATCTGGCTCGCAAGGCCGGAATTCTTTGCTAATGCGGGGTTAACCGATCACAAATACCATCGCATCAGCAGCAGCTATTACACGAGCGGGGGCCTTGCCGTGCTTCTACCGAAAGCGGGAACAACCATAGGAATTGCCATCATGGCAGCCTGCGCGGCTGTGCCGACCATGTCCGTCCATGCCCAGACAACGGGGAGCGGTGCGAACGCCAACGTGGTCAAGTCCGGCGTCGAAGCCTGGCAGAGGCAGGACTTCGCGGGCGCGGTCCGTCAATGGGAAACCGCCGCCGCCAGGGGCGATGCGGACGCGGAGTTCAACCTGGGTCAGGCTTATCGGCTGGGCAAAGGCGTACCGCAGGACATGGCAAAGGCCGAATTCTATTTCGGCCGCGCCGCCCGCAAGGGGCATCCGCAGGCCGGCGACAACTATGGCATCGTGCTGTTCCAGTCGGGCCGCCAGACGGAGGCGCTGCCATGGCTCAACACGGCAGCCGATCGCGGAGAGCCGCGCGCGATGTACATCCTCGGCATTGCCGCCTTCAACGGCGACTACGTCGGCAAGGACTGGGTGCGCGCCTATGCGCTGATGACGCGCGCCGCTGCCAGCGGCCTGCCGCAGGCGACAACCAGCCTTGCCACGATGGACACCGTGATCCCGCTGGAGCAGCGGCAAATGGGCATTTCGCTGGCCGGCGATCTCGAACGGAAAGCGGAGCAGGCGCGCAGCGTGCAACTCGCCGCCAGCGATCTGGGCGCCAAAGCCCCGGCATTGCAGACGCCCGGATCCGCCGCGCCAAGACCGCTGCCCACCACGAGCATCCCCGCCTCCTCCGTGGCGACGGCTCCGGCAACGCCCATGCCGCCGCGTCCGGTCGCACCCCGGCCGGCACCACCCCCGCCCGCTGCGGCCCGGCCACCGGCGCCCGCACCCCACGCCACAGGCAACTGGCGTATCCAGTTGGGCGCGTTCTCGCAGCGCGGCAATGCCGATGCGCTGTGGAGCCGGGTGAAGGCCCGGCCAGGCGTGGCCGGCCATCCCCGGATCGACATTCCCTCCGGCGGCGTGACGCGCCTGCTCGCCGGCGGCTACGCCGGACAGGCGGACGCGGAAAGGGCGTGCGACGGCCTCAAGGCTGGTGGCATCGCGTGCCTGGTGATAAAGCCGTAAGGCTTTGACGGATCACGCTTCGGACCAGTCCGCTTCCCCCGCATCTCCATCGCGCGGCGATCCTTCGCGGATCGCGGCGATCGATTTCGTGCGCGGAGTCGCCGTGCTGGGCATCCTGACGATCAACATCACCGGGTTCTGGGGTCCGACGCTCGCCAGCTTCTCCCCCGCCCTGCCCCGCGTCGAACCCGGCGCGGATGCGTGGTTCGCGCTTTCGTTCCTGCTGTTCGAAGGCAAGATGCGCGCGCTGTTCACGCTGCTGTTCGGGGCCAGCATGATGCTGTTCATCGAAGCCGCCCAACGGCGCGGGCTGAACGGCGATGCGATGCAGGCCCGCCGGCTGTTCTGGCTCGCCCTGTTCGGCTATGCGCATTACCTCCTGCTGTGGTGGGGGGACATCCTGTTCCCCTATGCCCTGTGCGGCCTGGGCGCGCTGGTGCTGCGCCGCCTGCCGCCTGCCGCGTTGGCCGCCATTGCCATCGCGGTGTTCTGCGCCGCACACGGACTGGACGGCATCGGCGACTTACCCGGCATAGCGGCCGAACAGCGCGTGCTGTCCGGGCATGGCACCGCAGCGGAACAGGCTGAACAGGCCGCGATGATGGCGCGGATCGCGCAATCGATGGCGCAGGACACGCAGATCCTGAACGCCGGCTTCCTCCAGGCGATCCGGCTGCGGTTTGCTCTGGCGCCGTTCCTGCCGTTCAAGGTCGCGCTGGCGACCGCGACCGAAACGCTGCCGCTGATGCTGATGGGCATCGCCCTGTTTCGCAGCGGCTTTTTCACCGGCGGCTGGAGCCGGCAGGCGATCGTCCGCCTGGCGGTGGCCGGCATCGGCATCGGCGGGATGCTGACGCTGCCGGTCCTTTGGTGGATCTGGGCGCATCACTTCCCGCCACGCGCGATGCTGGGGGTGATGGACCACATTGCGGCCATCCCGCGCGCGATCATGGCGCTGGGCTACCTCGCCGCGCTGATGCTGCGCTGGCCGGGCACAAGCGCCCATCCGCTCGCCCGCCGCCTTGCAGCCGCCGGACGCTGCGCCTTCACCAACTACCTGGGGACTACGGTGCTGATGGGCGCCGTATTTTCGGGCTGGGGCCTGGGCCTCGGCCCCGAACTGCCGCGCATGTGGCTACCGGCTTTCGTCGTACTCGGCTGGATCGCGATGCTGGCCTGGCCGGCATGGTGGCTTGCCCGATTCCGCCAGGGGCCGATGGAAGCGGCGTGGCGACGCCTGACGTTCCTGTTCGTCGCGAGGCCATCCTGATCCCGCGGCTCAGGATGGCGTATCCGCCGCCTTCTGCGGATGCTTCGGACTCAGGATCAGGACCCCGCCTTCCACGCGCCACGACTTGAGCCGTGACAGCAGGTTCATGCCCAGCACGTTGAGGCCGCCGGTCGACCCGGTGACGATCACGTCCATGTCGCGCGCCACGATCGATCCGAAGCGCAATTCGCCCACCCGCGCCATGCGCGCCTCCACTTCTCCGTTCGCCGTGCGCACCGATACCGGCAGGCGCAACGGATCGGGCCTGATGCCGGCGGCGGCGGCGGCATCGTCGGACAGCGCCGTGATGGTGGCCCCGGTATCGACCATGAAGCGCTGGCGCACGCCGTTGACGCGCGCTTCGATCCAGTAGTGCCCGTCGGCCGCCAGGGGAATGCGCGTTTCGCCACCCGCCACGGTCTGCGCCGGCATCCCGATGTTGGAGGTGAGGGAATCGAACGTGGGATCGAGATGCACGAAGCGCACCACCGTCAGAGCAAACACCGCCAGCAACGCGACATTGCCGACAAAGCCCAGCAGCCGCCCGGTCAACGGTAGAAAGCCGCGAATCATGCCGGCGATCATCACCAGCACGATCGCGCCGCCCGCCGCCAGAAGCAGCGGCGGGGCGCCGGTCAGCGCCGGCGGCAAGGCAGCGATCAGATTTCCCGGAATGTCCATCGAATCGCGCGTACCATGCCTTTCCTTTCACGCGGCTGACATCATCGGAACGCATGGGCGGTCAAACCATTGGAGCGATCATGATCCTCACCATAGCCACCCGCCTTTCCTGCCGCATGTATGGCGCAACCGATGCCTTGCTCCAGATCGAAGCGGCCCCGACGTCGCAACAGTCCATCCTTTCCGCAAACATCGCCAGCACACCCACCCCGCACTTTCTGCGTGTGGGGGCACAGGATGGCATCGGCGAAAGGATATGGGTTCACCACGACGGCGAATTCTCGGTCAGTTATGATGCGCGGATCGAAGTGCTGCGCAACGATTTCGACCTGGCGTCGCTAGCCGGGCTGCCGCCGCACCGCCTGCCGGGAGAGGCGGTGCCTTATCTGCTCGATTCGCTCTATTGCCCGGCCAGCCGGCTCCAGCCCTTCGTGCAGGAGGAATTCGGTGCGCTGGCGGGCGGTGCGAAGGTGGAGGCGATGCGCGCCTGGATCGCCGGCCACTTCCGTTACGTTCCGGGATCGAGCAATTCCGCGACCACCGCGCTGGACAGCTTCGTCGAGCGACGGGGCGTGTGCCGCGACTATGCCCATACGCTGATCGCCCTTGCCCGCGCGGCGGCCATCCCCGCCCGCTTCGCGTCCGGCTATGGCCCCGGTGTATCGCCGCAGGACTTTCACGCCGTAGCCGAGGTGTTCCTTGCCGATCCGGCGGGCCAAGGCGGAAGCTGGCGCATCGTCGATGCCACGGGGATGATCACGCCAGACGCCTTCGCGGTGATCGGCGTGGGGCGCGATGCGGCGGACGCCAGCTTCTTCACCAGCTACGGCACGATGGACCTTGTATCGAAGGACATCACCGTCCGCAGCGAGTAACGGCTGCCGCCGATAGCGGGAGGAACAATCGGGTTTACTTCCCTTTCAACCCTGTATGTTAAGCCGTGCGCAAGGCCGCGCGAAGCATGGACGCACGATTCGCGACCGAAGGCGATGAAAGGCCGGCACCTGTGAAAGACGACGGACCGATGAACCTGCTGCGCAAGCGCTGGATTCGCGTGCCCGCCGGTTTCGTTGCCATGTCGCTCGCCTCGATGCTGGCGTTCCACGTGGGCCAGGATGCGGCGCAAGTGTTTTTCCCGCACAAGGACGAGGCAGCGAAGCCCGCGCCGGCCAAACCCGCCGCCACGGTACCACAGCCTTCCGCTAACGCCGCCGTTCCGCAACCGCCGGCCGACGATCCCTTTGTGGTCAAGTCGATCCTGAAAATCGACGAACCGATCAAGTTCGGCCAGTTCTTCTGGGACGAAAGCAAGGGCGAGCCAGGACCGCTGGTCGTGACAGTCGATCTCGCGGCGCGCACCCTGTCCGTGTTCCGCAACGGCCACGAGATCGGCGCGACCGCGATCCTCAAGGGCTATGGCGACAAGCCCACTCCTGTCGGCGTCTTCCCGATCACCGAGAAGGACGCCGATCACGTTTCCAACATCTATGACGCGCCGATGCCCTACATGCTGCGACTGACCAACGACGGCGTCTCGATCCACGGCAGCAAGGTGGAAAAGGGCTATGCCACCAACGGCTGCATCGGCGTGCCCGATGCCTTTGCCAAGCGCCTGTTCGAACAGGCAAAGCTGGGCGACAAGGTCATCATCACCGACGGCAAGCGCATCGGCGTGGGCGATCCCATCGTGGTGGAGCAGCAGGCCCAGACGCCATCGGGCGCCTGAGCCTTGCGGCATAGGCGAATGGGCATCAGCGGGGCGCCATCCGGATCGCGCCGTCAAGGCGGATGTTCTGGCCGTTGAAATAGGAATTGCGCACCAGTTCCATCGCCAGCGAGGCGAATTCCTCGGGCTTGCCCAGCCGCTTCGGGAACGGGACCGAGGCGTTGAGGCCATCCAGCACCTTTTCCGGCAGGCGGCCCAGCAACGGCGTGCCGAAGATGCCGGGCATGATCGAGTTCACGCGGATGCCAAGGTCCATCAGATCGCGCGCCATCGGCAGCACAAGGCCATTCACGCCAGCCTTCAGCGAACCGTAGGCGACCTGCCCCACCTGCGCATCCTGCGCGGCGACCGAGGCGGTGAGAATGATGGTGCCACGTTCGCCGTCCTCCAGCGGGTCCAGCCCGGCCATGCCGAGCGCCGACAAAGAGGCGACACGGTAGCTGGCGATCAGGATGCCCTGCGCGGCAAATTCGTAGTCTTCGGTCGAAAGGCGCACGAACTCGCCGGTCTCCTTGTTGCGGCCGACGGTCTTGCCCTTGCGGTTGGCCATGGCGCAGTGGACGCAGACGCGTTCCTGCCCGTGCGCGGCGCGCGCCTTTTCGAAGCCGGCCACCACCGATTGTTCGCTGGTAATATCGACCTTGCAGAACAAGCCCCCGATCGCGCTCGCGACCTCCTGGCCCAGTTCCTCGTTCAGATCGAAGATCGCGACCTGGACTCCGCTGGCGGCCAGCGCCTCTGCCGTGGCGCGCCCCAGTCCCGAAGCGCCGCCGGTAACGACGGCGGCCGTGCCCGCATCAATCCGCATCTTGCTCTCCCATGATTTAATCGATCGATTAAATCATGGGAGCCGGCACGGCAAGAGGCGATCAGAGAATGTCGGCCTCGTCCCCCAGCGCGGCGCGCAGCTTTTCGAGCGCCTGCGCCTTGAGCTGGTGGACACGGGGAATGCTGACGTCGAGCACCTGCGCGATTTCGGCGAGGTTCAGTTCCTCGACGAAGTAAAGCTGGATGACGAGTTGGAGCCGTTCCGGCAACGCGGCGATGGCGAAGGCCACCCGCGCGCGCATCTGTTCGTCGGCCAGCAAGGCGAAGCTGTCCGGCCGGTCGTCGGCGAAAGCCGGATCGCTGTCGGAATAGGCGCTGTCGATCGTTTCAAAGCGCACTGGTTCGCTCCCGGCGTGCAAGGTGGCAAGCTCCTGGTCGGTAAGTCCCATGGCGGTGGCCAGTTCGGCATCGGTGGGATCGCGCCCCAGTTCGTTGCGCAGCGTCGCGGTATGATCGGCCAGCATCCTGCGCCGTTCGGAAACGCTGCGCGAAAGCGGCGTCACACGACGCACCAGATCGACCATGGCCCCGCGCACGCGCATCTTGGCATAGGCGGCAAAGCCGTCCTCCGTCGGGCCGGAATGCTTCTGGGCGCATTCGGTCAAGGCGACCAGCCCGGCCTGCACCAGATCTTCCAGTTCCATGCCGGCACGCCCGGACCCATGGATGTGCCACGCCAGGCGCCGGACCATGGGCAGAAACCGGCGGATACGATCCGCGGTATCGTCACGGTAGGCACGCGCGGCGGCAAATCGACGTTGATCATGTTTCATGCAGCAAGGCCCTCGGGGTGCAGCACTGACGGTTGGGGAAGCGCGGGAACGGGCCTGGGCGCCTCGTTTCCGATCACGGAAATGACCTCGATCGGCTGCGTCGGCGGCAGTTCGGAGATCGAAATGACAAGACAGGTCGGCGCACGCATCCGCAGCAGCGCGGAAAGCGCACGGCGCGCGCGGGGCTGGACCACCAGCGCCACCGGCGACGCGGTCGGCCCGCGATCGCTGATGATCTGCGCCACCCGTTCGCCGATCCCGCGCGCGAGATCGGGCTCGATCACTGGCTGGCCGGTTACCGGGTCCTGCAATCCCTGCACGATCATCTGTTCCAGCGAACCGTCGAGCGTCAACACCGGCAGGCGATCGTTCGGCCCGCACACCCGTGCGACGATCATCGCGCCAAGGCGCGCGCGCAGGATGTCCACCAGGCGATCGTGCTCGGTCGTCTGCAGCACCGCTTCGCTCAAGGCCGAGAGGATCGGCAGCGGATGGGCGATGCTGACGCCGTCTTCCAGCAGCGCATGGAACAGGCGCGTGACGGCGCCCAGCGACAGCGGCTGCGGGTAGATCGTTTCGACCAGGCCGGCCGCGCGGACCTTGACCGCGTCGAAGATGGCGCGAACTTCGTCCGGTCCCAGAAGCACTTGCGGGCGTTCGCCGAGAAGCTGGTTGAGGTGCGTGGCGATAACCGTGCTGGCATCGACCGTCAGGAATCCTTCGGCGATGGCATGGTCGCGCTGGGCGGCATCGATCCACAGCGCCGGGCAGCCGAAGCTGGGATCGCGCGTGGCATCGCCCTGCAACCCGTGGTTCTCGCGGGCCTCGCCCACATCGATGGCCAGGATCTTCTCGCCCTTGATGCTCGCCCCGCCCAGCGTGACGCCGCCCAGCACGATGCGATAATCGTTCGGCGGCAGATCGAGCGCATCACGCACACGGAACTGCGGCACGATGAAACCGAAGGTCTGGCTGAGCTGCTTGCGCACGCCGGTAATGCGGGCAACCAGCGGCGAACCGCGCCGGTCGTCGACGAGATGGACAAGGCCATAGCCCAGCTCGATGGTGACGAGCGTCTGGTCGCTGACCTCTTCGAGCGTGATGCGCGAGGGATCGACCGGGATTTCCTCCTCGACCACTTCGGGCGCGGGGCGTTCGGCGCGCTTCTTCAGCGCCCACCACAGCCAGCCCGCAAGTCCGGCAGCCGGCAGGAAGATGGACTGCGGCATCGCCGGTATCATGCCGATCGCGCCCAAGATCACCGCAACCGGCAGCCAGGTGCGCGGATCGGCGAGCTGGCCGCCGATCTGTCCGGCAAGGTCGCGGGTATCCGACACGCGGGTCACGATCACGGCAGCGGCAATGGAGAGCAGCAGCGAGGGGACTTGCGCCACCAGCGCGTCGCCAACCGCCAGCGTCACGTACTTCTGCGCGGCATCGCCGGCGGTCAGCCCGTGGCTGATCATGCCCAGACAGAAGCCCGCGATGATGTTGACCGCCAGGATCAGCAGGGCCGCAATGGCATCGCCCTTCACGAACTTGCTGGCACCGTCCATCGAACCGTAGAAGTCCGCCTCGGTCGCCACTTCGCGCCGACGGGCCTTGGCTTCGTCGGCGGTGAGCAGGCCGGCGGCAAGATCGGCGTCGATCGCCATCTGCTTGCCCGGCAAGGCATCCAGGGTGAAGCGCGCGGACACTTCCGAAACGCGGCCAGCACCCTTGGTCACCACCATCAGGTTGATGATCATCAGGATCATGAACACGAACAGGCCAACAGCGAAGTTGCCACCGATCAGGAAGGCGCCGAACGCCTCGATCACATGGCCGGCCGCCGCGCCGCCCTGGTGCCCGTTGACCAGCACGATGCGCGTGGAGGCGACGTTGAGCGCCAGGCGCAACAGGGTGCCGAACAGGAGGACGGATGGGAAGGACGAGAAATCCAGCGGCTTCTCGGCATTCATCGAGGCCATCAGGATCGCCACCGAAAGGGCGATGTTGAGGACGAAGAACACGTCGAGCATGAACGACGGGATCGGCACGATCATCAGGACGATGAGCGTGAGAATCCCCGCCGGCAAGGCGAGAGCACTGGGTGAGCCTAGGCGCTTGAGCATCGTGGCTTAGAGTCCGAAAGAGCGGAGCCGGTCGTAGGCGGCGCGGACATGGCTGGGCGTGGCGGAAGCGTCGTTCAGCGCGAAGGCATCGCGCAGCGTGTCCGCCATCGAGGAAGCCGGACGGGCCGGTTGCTGGCCGGCGGCATAGGCCGTCGCCTGAAACTCCTGCGCGATCGGGCCGCCCGTGAACGTGGGCGTGCTATCGACCGGCATGACGTTGCCGGACGCTGCCGGCAAATAGCCGCCGGCCCAGGCCATGTCGCTGCCCGTCGCGCCACCGGCGGCGGCAAGGCGGCCGCTGAGAAGGCTCATCACCCCCTGCAGCGAACGCGGCGCGCCGCTATCGTCATAGAAGATCGACCGGTTCGAAGCCGCGGCCTGCGGCAACAGTGCCGCTGCCGATTGCGAGGGATCGGTCGCCATGGCGGTCAGGAAGCGTCCCGCCCCTTCCGCGCCGAGAAAGTGCGCGAGATAGAGTTCGGAGTTCCCCGGCTGCCGCCCCAGCACGCCGAACAGATAGTTGCGGTTGTCGTTGGCCAGTTCGCCCGCCATCAGCGCCGAAAGCTGCGGATCGGAGCGCATCGACATGATCTGCTGGCGCAGCGCCGGATCGCGGACGCTGCCGTTCTCGATGACGCTGCCGGCCCAGTCATAGCCATGATCCGCGCCATGCTTGTCCAGCGTGCGCAGCCAGGTGGAATTGGTGAACTGGTAAAGCCCGGTGGCGCTGGAAGTGCGCGCGCGTGCGTTGGGATTGAGGCCGGATTCAAGCCGTGCCTGCGCCAGCAGGTAGCCGAAGTCGACCCCCGTCGCCTGTGCGGCGCGCGAGATGGCGGCGCGCACATCGCCCGGCCCGGTTGTTCCATCCATGGCAGCGGCCCATGCGGCCGGCCCGGCGGGAGACTGGACTGAACTCACAAAAATCCCTTTCCGTCACGCTGCTTCCGATTTCGAAAGCGGCTTCAGGAAAGGGATCAGCAAATATCGTGCCAAACACCCCGATTAAGGGGCGCAGCGAAATAAATATCAGGCCCGGTAGTTCAGCCGGCGGGTCGAGCGATGCGCATTGTAAAGCGTCGGTGCCCCCACCATCGCGTCCAGACGCGCCGAAACATTCGAGGCGATCAGGTTGCGCACGCGGCGGTTGGCTTCATTAAGGCGCCGCGCAGCGTCCAGAAGGCCGCGGCATTCCTCATCGACCAGTTCCGGTGAAGCGTCACCCAGGCGCCCGCACAGGTTGCCCTTGTCCACCGCGCATCCCATGATCGCATCCACGTCAAGGCCGGCAAGCGCGTGCCGTTCCTTTTGCAGGACGGCAACCATCTGCCGCAGCGTGTCGCGCATTTCGATGGGACGGACGGCGGCTTCATGGCTCATTGCGGGCTCCTCCAGAGCATACCGGCAGCAATCATCGCGTCAGCGATCTTGGCGGGGATCAGGGGATAGCGGCCGCTCTCGATCGCCTTGCGGATTTCCGCAACCCGTTCGGAGTTGACCGGCGCAGTGCCGGCTTTGACCGCTTCGCTGGTTTCCACCTGCGGTGTGGACGAAGCCACACTGCCGGAGGTTGCCGGCTGATCGTCCGCTTTGACCGATTGCAGGCCAGTCTCGGTGTTCACAGTCTTGACCTGAACCGCGCCAACCGGGCGCGTCGGTCCGATTTCAAATGATGGCATGGTCCCGCTCCTATAGCGTTTCTCATGCCCAAGAACGGCGTTGAAGCCGGTGCGTTAAGGCCACCCGGAAAAAAATTGCCGAATGGCGGTCATTCGATCGGTAGTTCCACCAGTCCCGGACGCACGATCTGCGCACGCACGGGGTCGGATTTGGCCGAGGTCTTGACCCGTATCCACGCGCCAATAGCCCCGGAATCCATGGCTTCTCCGGGTTGGGAGACGGCAAAGCCCTCGCCCGTCACGGAAACCGTCACGGCTTCGCCGCGCAGAACCGCCGGGGCGGCAGCTTCTTGCCGGGTTGCCGGCGCAAGGCCGACCACCGGCACGAAAATGCGCCAGCTGCCGGCGTCCGGACACTGAACGATCACGCTATCGCGCGTACCGCCCCGCCAGGAGAGCGCCAGTGGCGCACGGCAGGCGGCAAGGCGCATCCGGCGATCCACCGGCAAGGCAGCGCCGCCAGGCACGCCGATCGGCGAACCGGTAAAGCGCGCCACGGCGATGTCGATATCGGTCAGATCGGCAAGCCCGGCCCGCTGGGCCTGTGCCGGCGTGCCGATTGCGGCGCCAGCCAGCGCCATGGCCAGAAAGCTGAAAGAAGGAATCTTGCGCGTCATGGGTAAGGACCCCGGATAAGTAAGTGTCTCTCGCAAATAAGCAAACATCGTGCCATCCATCAGGTTGCCGATGCGCTTTCTTCGGTATCGAAGCCAAGCGTGACCGTAGCCCCGCGCGAGATGCCCGGCTCCACGACAACGCGCGCGTTTTTGCCGCGTTCGCCCGCGCTCTGCGCCAGCGCCGCGGCGCGCGCGAACGCGGCCGCCTGGTCGCCGGGGCCATGGCGCACCACGATCGTCACGCGCAAACGCGGATCGCTGCCCTGATCGGCAAGCCATTGCGCCAAAGGCGGAGCGCCCGCGCCATCGGACCACACGCCCACCGGCTCGGCGCGAACCGAGGCCTGGACGGGTGCCGGCGGCGGGGTATGCGCGGGGGCGGCATGGGCTTTCGCCACGGGCTGCGCTTTCTCCGGCGTGTTGGCCAGCGCGGAAGCCGCGATCATGAACAGGATCATCGACAGGTCGGCCAGAATGGTCTGCCAGCCGGTCGACGGGCGAACGATCATGCCGCTTCCCCCGCACGCGTCGCCGCAGCGGCATGTTCGTCCGCACCGTGGCGCGCAGCGGTGTGGCCACCATGGTGATCCGCCTCATGGCGCGCATGGCGCGGCGTGGCGAGCGCGACCTGCTGAACCAGCCAGTCGATCACCGACTGACGCGCAGCTTCTTCGTCACGCGCGCGCCGCTCGACCATCTTGGCCAGCGGACCGAGCACCAGATTGGCGAAGATCAGGCCGTAAAGCGTGGTCAGCACCGCCATCCCGATGGCGCTGGAAAAAGCGCCGCGTGCCACACCGTCGGCCGGCAACTGCGTCAGCGATACGAGCGTTCCGGCAAGGCCGAACACCGGCGCCAGATCGGCCGCCTGCGCCAGCATCCCCGCCGCCTCGCCCGCTTTCGTCCGGCGCGCGGCGCGAAAGGCCTCGTGCTTTTCCAGCAGGCCGGAGACCGACCGGGCCGACAGCATGGCGTTGGTGGCTTCATCGAACTCGCGATCACCGCTGCGGCACGGCTGGGCGCGCAACAGGCCGTTGGCGCGAATGTCGGCGGCCTGCCCGGCCAGGACGGCGCGGACGGCATCGGCACGGAAGCGCGGCCGGAACAGGTCCGTCAGCGCCTTCCCCGTCGTTACGGTCGCAGACAGGCCACAGCGCAGCACAGCGGCCAGCGCGGTGCCGCCAAAGACGATGACGGCGGCGGCGGGATTGTAGAAATGCGTGAAATCCATGGATCAGGAACTCCTGCTCGGGGCGAAGAACGGCTTTGTTTTCCGAGGTTTCAGGGAGTGGCCGAACTTTGCCGGTATCCGCCGCCAAACGGCAATCCCTTGCCGGAAATGCGCCGCGATTTTGCCGTTTGGACGATGCGCGGGAGCGGCAAAACGATTTGGCACGATGCTTGCAAAATCGATGTCGGCAACACCTATGCGGAGCTGACCGACGATGAGCGACAGTCTTTTCGGGATACATGGCAAGGCGCTTGAGCTGCGTTCGCAGCGCATGGGCCTGCTGACGTCCAACATCGCGAACGCCGGAACACCGGGCTACAAGGCCAAGGACATCGATTTCCAGGCCGCGCTGAAGGCGCGCGCCACGGGCGCGAGCGAAGACCAGGCGATGGCATCGGCCACGCGCTATCGCGTGCCGGTCATGCCCAGCCTTGACGGCAACACCGTCGAGATGGCGACCGAGCAGACCGCCTTCGCCGAAAACGCGGTGGGATACACCGCGACACTCTCCTTCATCCGCGGACGCATCGACAACGTCACGCGCGCGCTCAAGGGCGAATAACCATGGCAGGCCCAAACACCTCCCCCATGACGCTGTTCAACGTGGCCGGCCGCGCGATGTCCGCGCAGCTCGTGCGCATGAACGCGGCGGCATCGAACCTCGCGAACGCCGGCACGGTCTCGTCCAGCGAAAGCACGGCCTACCGCCCGCTGCGTCCCGTCTTCTCCGAAGAACTGGACCGGTCGACGGGCCTTGCCACCGTCAAGGTCAACGGCGTGTACCGTTCGTCCGCGACGCCGATCAAGGATCACCAGCCGGACAACCCGCTCGCCGACCAGAACGGCGATGTCTGGTCCGCTCCGGTCGATGAAAGTGCGGAAATGGTCGAGATGCTCGAAAGCTCTCGCCAGTACCAGAATGTTGTCGAGGCGATGCAGACCGCCAAGCAACTGATGCTCGATACGATGAGGATGAAATAATGACCAGCAGCGTTTCCAATACGTCGGGCACCGGTTCGACGGCCAACACGTCCACCGCCAAGAACTCGTGGGGCTCGCTGGGCGCGGGTGACTTCCTGAAACTGCTGACCACGCAGCTTCAGAACCAGGACCCGACCGCCCCGGTGGACAACACCCAGATGGTCGCGCAGCTCGCGCAGTTCTCGAGCCTTTCGACCTCGAACGACATGAGCAGCACGCTCAAGACCATCTCCAGCCAGATCGCCACCCTGAACACCAAGCTCACGGGCACGGCGAGCTAAGACCTTCAACCGGAAAGGACCTCCACCATGTCTTTCTACACTTCACTCACCGGCCTGAAGAACGCCCAGACCGATCTTGGCGTCATCAGCAACAACATCGCCAACGCGGAAACCAACGGCTTCAAATCGAGCCGTACCGATTTCGCGGATATCGTGGCCACCACCGCGCAGACCTCGCCGACCATGACCATCGGCATCGGCGCGCAGGTTTCGGCGATCAAGCAGAACTTCAAGGCCGGCGCCACCGACCTGACGGGCAACGCACTCGACGTCGCCATCACGGGCGAAGGCTTCTTCACCACGCGCGATGGGGTAACGGGCAACACCTATTACACCCGCAACGGCTCGTTCGACCTGGACAGCAACGGCTATATCCATGACGACACGAACAACCGCCTGCAGATCTATGCTCCGGGCGGCTCCACGCTGACCGACGCGCAGATCCCGCTGACCAACGGTGCCGGTTCGGAATATGCCGGCATCACCATCGCCGAGAACGGCGATGTCACGGCGTCCTACGCGGATGGCTCGAACACCGTGATCGGCACGGTCGCGCTGGCCTCGTTCACCACGCCCACCGGCCTGCGCCAGGAAGGCTCGTCGAACTGGAGCGCGACCGGCATTTCCGGCCCGGCCGCTTATGGCACGCCTTCGACCGGCAAGTACGGCGGGCTTCTCGCCGGCGCGGTCGAGCGTTCGAACGTCGACATCGCCGAGGAACTGGTCGGGCTGATCACGGCCCAGCGCAATTTCCAGGCGAACGCGAAGGCGATCGATACGGCCACGCAGATCTCGCAGACCGTGATCAACCTGCGGAGCTGAGGCTAAACCATGGACCGCCTGATCTACACCGCCTATTCGGGCATGAGCACGTCAATGACGAAGCAGCGGATGATCGCCAACAACATGGCGAACTCGCAGACCGTGGGCTTCCGTGCCGAAATGCTCACGACCACGCCGATGACCCTGAAAGGCCCCAGCCTGGAGGCGCGGGCCATGACGGACGGCGAGGTCTATGGCGCGGACATGAAGCAGGGAGCGATCATCGCGACGAACAATCCGCTGGATATCGCGATGAACGGCAAGACCATGCTGACGGTCCAGGCGGACGACGGTTCCGAGGCCTATACCCGTCGTGGCGATCTTTCGGTCGACGCGACCGGGCTGCTCGTCAATGGCGACGGGCGGCCGGTGATCGGCAGTGGAGGGCCGATCACCGTGCCGCTCGGTTCGAAGATAACCGTCGCGCCCGACGGCAGCGTCATGGCCGCCGACCCGGCGACGCCTGACACCCCGCCGCAGGTGGTGGACCGGATCAAGCTGGTCAGCACCGATGGATCGCCCATCAAGAAGGGCATCGACGGCTTCTTCCGCGTCGAAGGCGGCGGCGTGCTGCCCGGCGATGAGGATGCCCGCGTCGTGACCGGATCGCTCGAGCAGTCGAACGTCAATCCGGCCGACGTCCTGGTCCAGATGATCGAGGCGCAACGCAGCTTCGACATCCGCACCAAACTGATCTCGACCGCGCGCGAGGTCGATGAAAACAGCGCCGCGCTCATGCGCATCAGCAGCTAACGGAGTACCGAACGATGCCCAGTTCAGCCCTTCACGTCGCCCGCACCGGGCTTGAGGCGCAGGACACGCGGATGCGCGTGATCGCGAACAACCTCGCCAACGTCGGGACGACCGCCTTCAAGCGCGATCGCGCCAACTTCGCCACGCTGGCCTATCAGGACGCGCGCGTCGCCGGCCAGCAATCGTCGAACGAAACCGCCTATGCCACGGGCCTCAACCTCGGCACCGGCGTCGGCATCCAGTCGACCACGCGCATCGAATCGCAGGGATCGCTGCAGAACACCGACAACGCGCTGGATCTGGCGCTCGATGGCGATGGCTTCTTCCAGGTGACTCTGCCGGGCGGTCAGCTGGCCTATACCCGCGCGGGCAACTTCAGCCGTTCGGCCGAAGGCCAGCTCGTCACCGCGCAGGGCTATGTCGTGCAGCCCACGATCACGATTCCGGAAGGCGCATCGGCGATCACGGTTGCCCAGGACGGCACAGTATCGGCCACGCTGCCGGGCAACGCCGAACCGACGCAGCTCGGTCAGTTGACGGTCGCCAGCTTCGCCAACCCGGCAGGCCTGCGCGCCAGCAGCGACAACTTCCTGATGGAAACCGCCGCCAGCGGCACCGCGCAGATCGGCATTCCCGGCGACAACGGCCGCGGCCACATCAAGCAGGGCTTCCTCGAAGCGAGCAACGTCAACGTGGTGCAGGAGCTGGTCGACATGATCGAGACCCAGCGCGCCTACGAGATCAACTCCAAGATGATCTCCGCTGTCGACGAAATGCTCAAGAACGCGAACCAGACGCTGTGACCATGATGCTTGCTCCCTTCAATCGCGCGCGCGCCGGCAAGGCCATGCTTGTCGGTGCGGCGCTGCTCGCGCTGAACGTCGCAGGCCCGGCATGGGCCGGTCGCAAGCCGCCGGTCGGCTTCGGCGCCACCTTGCCGCAGCAGCCCGCCCCGCGCCCCGCGGACGGCGCCATCTTCAATGCGTCGGCTGGGTATGCGGGTCTGGTCGAAGGGCGCCGCGCCCACGCGGTCGGCGATCCGCTGACAATCGTGCTGGTCGAACAGATGACCACCTCGAAGTCGGCCAGTTCCAAGACCGACCGTGCCGGCAGCGCCAATATCGTACCGCCGAGTGCAGGCCCTTTGTCGTTTCTTGACCCCAACGCCCTTAAAGCGTCGGCCGGATCGTCGTTCAATGGCAAGGGCAATGCCGCGCAGACGAACTCTCTCGGGGGTTCGCTGTCCGTCACGATCGCGGAAGTGCGACCGAACGGCACCGCCCTCGTCAGAGGGGAAAAGCGCTTGCTGTTGAGCCAGGGTCAGGAATGGGTTCAGTTTTCCGGGATCGTGCGCCTTGGCGACATCGACCAGAACAACAGCCTCGTTTCGACGCAAGTCGCCGACGCGCGGATCGAATATGCCGGAAACGGCGCGATCCAGCGGGCCAGCCGTGAAGGTTGGCTCAGCAAGTTCTTCAACATTCTCAGCCCCTTCTGAGGCTTTCCTCGAGGTCCGTCATGCGCCGCCTGCTCCTTCCCCTGACCGCCGCCTTCGCCGCCGCGCTCGCCGCTGTCGCCCCCGTGGCGGCCCATGCCGAGCGCGTGCGCGATCTGGGCGCGTTTCAGGGCGTCCGCACCAACCAGCTTACCGGATACGGCATCGTCGTCGGGTTGGCCGGAACGGGCGATGACAACCTGGAATACCTGACGCAGGCGATGAAAGGCACCGCTGGCAGGCTGGGCGTGCAATTGCCGCCGGGCGTGTCGCCGGGCCTCAAGAACGCGGCCGCCGTGCTCATCACCGCCGACCTGCCCGCCTTTGCCAAGCCCGGCCAGCGCATCGACGTTACCGTCTCCACGCTGGGCAAGGCCAAGTCGCTGCGCGGTGGCGCGCTCATCATGACGCCGCTCTACGGCGCGGATGGGCAGATCTATGCGATGGCGCAGGGCAACCTGGCTGTCGGCGGCCTGGGCGTCGCCGCCAAGGACGGTTCACAAGTCACCGTGAACATTCCCACCGTCGGCCGGATCGCCGAGGGCGCAAGCGTGGAACGCGCGGTCGCCACCGGCTTCGACGACAACCCGATCCTGCGCTGGAACCTGTTCAACGCGGACTTCCTGACCGCATCGCGCGTGCGCGACGCGATCAACGCGCGCTATCCCGGCATGGCTTCGGTGGAAGACGGCGTGACCCTGGCGCTGCACCTGCCCGAAGGCGCCGACGCGCGTGCGAGCACGATGGCCGCTGTCGAGATGATCGAGGTCAACCCGGCCGAAACCCCCGCGCGCGTGATCGTCAACAGCCGCACCGGCACCGTGGTGATCAACAGCGCCGTGCGCCTTGCGCCGGCCGCGATCAGCCACGGCAAGCTGGTGGTGAAGATCGACGAAAAACCTCAGGTTTCGCAGCCCGCGCCCTTCAGCAACGGCCGCACCACGGTAACGCCGAACAGCCAGATCGACGTGCAGGAACAGCAGGCGCACGTCGCCCTGTTCAAGCCGGGCGCCTCGCTGTCGTCGATCGTCGATGCCCTCAACAAGCTGGGCGTCACGCCCTCGGACCTCGTCGCGATCCTGGAAGCGCTGAAGCAGGCCGGATCGCTCAAGGCGGAAATGGTGGTGATATGAGCATTCTCCCGATCAACGTCGGCGGCGTGGTATCCGCCGCCACCGACGCCCTCTCGACCGAGCGCGGGAAACTGCGCCAGGCGGCGCAGGGTTTCGAGGCGATTTTCCTGCGGCAGATGCTGTCGGCGGCCCACAAGACGAATTTTGCCGGCGAGGACGATCCTTTCGCGGGCCGTGGCAACGAAACATTTACCACGATGCGCGATGAACAGTTCGCCGACATCGCTTCCAAGACGGGCACGCTTGGTTTCGCCAAGCAGATCGAGGCGCAAATTGCCGCCCGCTTCCCGCAGGCTTCGGCGAAAAAGGAGTAACCGGCGATGTCGTCAGACCTTCTCTCGATTGCCCGCAGCGGCGCGAAAGCTGCGCGGATCGCGCTGGACGTCACCGCCCAGAACATCGCGAACGCGTCGACGGAAGGCTATGTCCGCCGCACGGCCAAGATGTCCGAGGTTTCGACCACGGGCTATTTCGGACAGACGTCCGACGTTTCGCTGTCGGGCGTCCGCGTCAGCCAGGTGGTGCGCAACGCCGATGCCTTCCGGCAATCGGAAGTGCGCCGGACCGGCTCCGACACGGCGCGCGCCGATGCGGAAGTAACCGGCCTCAGCAACGTCGAAACGGCGCTGGAACAGTCCAACGTCTATGATTCAATCACGTCGTTCGAATCCACCCTTCAGAAGCTGAAGGAAGATCCGACCGACAGTTCTCTGCGCGCATCCGTCGTGGAAAGCGCGCGGACGATGACCAACACCTTCCAGATCGCCTCGCAGCAGCTCGATGCGGTGGGCAACGGCCTGCACTTCGAAGCCAACGCGGGCGTGACCGAGGTGAACCGCCTGGCGCAGGAACTGGCCCGCACCAACGTCCGCCTCGCGCGGGCATCGGACGCGACCAGCGACCAGACCTCGCTGCTCGACCAGCGCGACAATCTGTTGCAGCAGATGAGCCAGTACGGCGACATCGCGACCACGTTCTCGCCGGACGGCACCGTGAAAGTGCAGATCGGCGGCGCCGCCGGCCCCGCGATCGTCAACGGCGGGTCCACCGACGCGCTGGCCGCCGCGACTGCCGCGGACGGCACGATCACGTTCTCGACAGCGTCGGGCGCCAGCGTTGCCCTTTCCGGCGGTTCGCTGGCCGGCCAGAACCTCGCGCTCGGCAAGCTGTCGCAACTTCATGGCGATCTCGATGCGCTCGCGGCGAACATCGTCACCACGGTGAACGGCGTCCAGACCGGCGGCGTGGACGTGGACGGCAACCCCGGCGTGGCCATGTTCTCCGGCACCGATGCGGCCAGTTTCTCGCTGGCGCTGACAAACGGCTCGCAAATCGCCACGGCTCCGGCTGGCTCAGCGGCCAAGAGCCTCGACACGACGAACCTTGACGCGCTGCGCAACGCGCTCGGCAACGCCGACCCGGCAGGCAAGATGGACTCGATCCTGTTCGACGTCTCGTCGGCCGTATCGGGCCGCACGGTCACGCGCGACGCACTGAAGACCATTTCCGATTCCGCCAAGACCACGCTGGCCGCACAGTCCGGCGTCGATCTCGATAGCGAGGCGGTGAATCTCGTCCGTTACCAGCAGGCGTTCCAGGCATCTGGGCGCGTCATGCAGGTAGCCTCCAACATCTTCGACACGCTGATAGGCATCAGGTGATATCATGACCACTTTCGCTACCAGCACCAGCGCGTTCTACAGCCGCTCGACGCTCGACCTCACGTCGCTTCGCGCCCAGGCGGAAAAGCTGCAGACGCAGATCAGTTCGGGCAATCGGCTGACGACCTCGTCGGACGATCCGGTCGCGGCATCACGGCTACGCGCGCTGTCGCGCACCGACACGCTGTCCAAGATCGATACCGACGCCGCCAACCGCGCGACATCGGATCTCAATCTGGCGGATTCGGCGATGACCGAGTTTTCCAACACGATCATCCGCGTGCAGCAGCTGGCGACGCAGGCCGCGAGCGGCACGATGTCCGACACGCAGCGTTCGAGCATCAGCACCGAGCTGAAGCAGTTGCAGGGCAACCTTGTGGCGCTCGCCAATACGCGCGATTCCGCCGGGCACGCGCTGTTCGGTGGCCAGACGGGCGGCGATGCCTACACTGTCGATGCTTCGGGCAACGCCTCCTATATCGGTACCGGTTCGGCCGGGCAGCTTGCGCTCGGCGACGGGCAGACCGTCACGCGCGGCGTGACCGGTCCGGAATTTCTGTCGTTCAACGTGAACGGGACGCAGACCGACATCATGTCGGTAGTGAAGACCCTGTCCGACGCGCTCGACGCGGGGGGCGCCGGGGCCACCACCGCCGCCAACAATGCGCTGACGTCGCTCCAGGCGGGGCTGGATTCGGTCACCACCGCGCAAACGGTGGTCGGTTCGCGACTGTCCTGGATCGACATCAACGTCCAGCGGCAGACCGCGATGGCCACATCGCGCGCGACCGAACAGAAGGACATCGGTGGCACCGACATCACCGAAGCCTTCACGCGGCTGCAGGAACTTTCGACCGTGCTCGAAGCCAGCCAGGCAAGCTTCACCAAGCTTTCGGGCCTCTCGCTGTTCAGCATGTTGAGCTGATCCCGAACCACACCGCTTTCGAATTCTGAAGGGTTGAACTTCCATGTACGCTGGTATCGGCATCATTATCCTGCTGGTCATGGTCTTCGGCGGCTTTGCCATCACTGGCGGCGCGCTGGGGCCGGTCATGGAGGCGATCCCGCACGAAATGCTCATCATCGGCGGCGCGGCTGTCGGCGCGCTGGTCACGGGCAACTCGATGCACGAGCTGAAGGCGATCGGCGGCGGTTTCGCCAAAGTGTTCAAGGGGCCGAAGCACACCAAGCAGGATCACATCGACGCGATCATCCTGTGCACCAAGCTGATGAAGATCCTGCGGTCGGACGGGCCGGTGGCGCTGGAAAGCCATGTCACCGATCCCGCCAGCTCGCCGATTTTCGCGGAATTTCCGCGACTTCTCGCCAACAAACCCTTGATTTCGCTGATCTGCGATACGCTGACTCTGATCGTCGTCTCCTCCGGCACGCTGGAAGTGCACGCCGTCGAGGACGTGATGGATCACGCGATGAAGACGCACTTCCATGAAGAAGCCGAACCGCAGCACGCGCTGCAGGGCCTGGCCGACGCCCTCCCCGCGCTGGGTATCGTCGCGGCGGTTCTGGGCGTCGTGAAGACCATGGGCTCGATCGACAAGCCGCCGGCCATCCTGGGCGGCATGATCGGTTCGGCGCTGGTCGGTACCTTCATGGGCGTGCTTCTGGCCTATGGCATCGTCGCCCCGCTGGCGAGCCGCCTCAAGCAGGTGCTCGATCAGGACGAGATGATCTTCCAGGCGGTCAAGCAGGTCATCATCGCTTCGCTTCACGGGTGGCCGCAGCCGCTGGTGGTGGAAAGCGCGCGGTCGGGTCTTGGCCACGCCTTCCGCCCCGGCCTGTCCGAACTGCTCGACGCGCTGCGCGGCCGCTAAGGGAAGGCTGAACCCATGGCCAAACCTCCCAGAGGCAAGAACGAGCCGCCTCCGGCGCCAATCATCGTCAAGAAGGTGACGGTGGTAGCCGGCGGCCACCATGGCGGCGCGTGGAAAGTCGCCTACGCCGACTTCGTGACCGCGATGATGGCCTTCTTCCTGCTGCTGTGGCTGCTGGGCGCAACCACGGAGAAGCAGCGCAAGGGCCTTGCCGACTATTTCACGCCCACCTTGGTCAAGATGAAGGAAGGCGAAGCCGGCTCCTATGGCCTGCTCGGCGGCTCCTCGATCACCGACGCGGACAACTATCCGCACAAGGCCGCGCAGACCGGCACCAAGACTCTGACCGTGCCGCGCGACGCCACCGGCGGCGCCAAGGATGGCGGATCGAAGGCCAAACGCACGGCCGTCGAGAAGAAATTGCAGGAAAAGCTGGCCGCCAACGCCAAGCTGCGCCAGCTTGCCCGGCAGGTCCGCATGGTGGACACCACCGAAGGGACGCGCATCGACCTGGTCGACGACGCCAACTTCTCGATGTTCCGCCTCGGCACCACGCTGCTGACGCCCGACGCGACCGAACTGTTGCAGGCGATCGGCCAGGCGATCGGCCCCGATCCATCCGGCATCACCGTGCGCGGCCATACCGATTCGGTGCAGTGGAAGCCCGGTCAGGCCGCCAACAACTGGTCGCTTTCCGCCGGCCGCGCGGAAGCCACGCGACAGGCACTGATGCACCAGGGCGTGGCCGAAAGCCGCTTCCGGCGGATCGAAGGCGTTGCCGACCGCGAACTGCTGGTGAAAGACAACCCGTCCGATCCGCGCAACCGCCGGATTTCCATCCTGCTGGTGAACTGACGCCTGTCCTTCAGGTTTCGCCGAAAATGTCCCGCTGCGCGCTTTCGAGTTTCTCGAAATAGCGCCGGCGGGCATGGCGTTCGGTAACCACGCCGACGACGTGGTGGGCGGCATCGACCACCACCATTTCGTCCACTCCCAGCCGATCGAACAGGGCCAGCATCTCCTGAATGCCCGTCTCGGGATGCAGCGTGGTATCGACCAGCGTGGCTACTGAACTGACCAGGCCATCCAGGGCGAGATCGGACCGATAGACCAGCGCCGTGGGAACGATCCCGCGATAACGCCCTTCGCGATCGACAAGCACGGCCTTGCTGGCCGATCCCAACGGAATCGCCGCGCGAAACGCGGCAATGGTGCTGTCGTCCGCGATGCTGACCCAGTCCTTGCGCATAATGCGGCCGGCGTGAAGGTCCACGACCCAGCTGATGTCGCGCGGACTTCGCACGATCGATCCGCGCACGTGGAGACGCCAGGTGGAAAAGGAATACCCGAAGGCTTCGCGCGTGACGGCGCTGGAAATAAGCGATGCGGTCAGCACCACGCCCATCAGCGCGAAATCGTGCGTGGTTTCCAGCATCAGCATGGCCAGCGTCATCGGACCACCCACCACGGACACGCTGAATGCGGCCATGCCCACCAGTGCCGCATCGTTGGAATCGATCGCCAAGCCCGGAAACAGCATGTTGCCCACACCGGCAAAAATCTGTCCGACCAGTGAACCGAGGAACAGCGAGGCGAAGAAAAGCCCCCCGCGGAAACCGAAGCTGAGCGAGATCACGGACGCCGCGATCTTCAGGGCCAGCACGGTCAGCAGAAACATGATCGGCGGATGCAGCAGAAGGTTGAGGTGCAGCGCGCCATGTCCGGCCGACAGCGCCTGCGGCGAGAGCCAGGCGATCGGCATGAGCAGGAGGCCGCCGATCACCGGCCGCCACACGCCGATGCGCGTCCAGGCTTGCACCACCAGTTCCATCGCCGTGACCAGGCGCATGACCACGATGCCCATGAAAGCGCAGACCAGTCCGAGCGCCGCATAGACAAGATAATCGGGCGTGTGCAGCACCCGGTCCGCCGTCGTCGCGATCAGATAAGGCTCCACGCCAAGCAGGCGCGTGACGAAGACGGCTGACAACGCGGCCGTGACCACCGGTGCGATCGCGGCCGGGGTGTAGGTTCCGATCACGATCTCGAAGGCATAGAACGCGCCGGCCAATGGCGCGCCGAAAGCCGCGCCGACGGCCGCGCCGGCCCCTGCCCCGGTCAGCGTGCGCAGATCCGCGCGGCGCAGCTTGAACCATTGCCCCAGCGCGGAGGCGATGCCGCCGCCCATCTGGGCATAGGCGGCTTCGAGCCCGACCGAAGCGCCCGCACCATTCGATACGATGGTCTGCCCGGCGATGATCAGGCTGTCGGACAGTGGCAACCGCCCGCCATGCAGCGCATTCGCCTCGACCACGTCGATCAGCGTCCGGCGGCGGCGATGGAGCCATCGCGCCATGAACACCAGCAACAACCCGCCGATCGGCAGCGCCAGCAGGCGCCAGGGGTGATGGATCGATCCGAGCGCGCTCAGGCGGTTGATCGTGACGCCATAGAAGAAGTGCTGGATGCCGTGCGCCAGGAACTGCTGCGCATTGGTGAGGATACCGGCCGCAAGCCCGGCCAGCAGCGCGAGCACGATAAAGGCCGCCTCGCTTTCGCGCAGGCGGCGGCGGAACCGGATGGCGGCGGACCGCACGAGATATTTGCCAGACGAAGCCACGGCTTCGGCCAATCGCCTCGCGCGCGCGGAGTCAAGAAGGCAAGACGCATGTCCGCGCTGAAAACGCCAAAGGCCCGGCGATCTCGCGATCGCCGGGCCGCCACCTGGTGGAGGCAGGTGTCAGGTTGCGTCAGGCTTAGCGGAGCAGCGAGAGAACGTTCTGCTGGCTCTGGTTGGCCTGGGCGATCATCGCCGTCGAAGCCTGGCTCAGGATCTGGGCCTTGGCGAGCGCCGTCGTTTCCGCCGAGTAGTCGGTGTCCTGAATGCGCGAGCGGGCATCCGACAGGTTCGTGACGTTGCTGGTCAGGTTGTTGACCGCCGACTGGAGGCGGTTCTGGCCGGCACCCAGCGTCGAACGGGCGCTGGAGATCGATTCGAGTTCGGTGTCGAGCGTCGACAGAAGGCCATTGGCCGCCGTCGCCGTCGAAACGTCATAGGAACCGGCCGCACCGCCGCTGGCAGCCAGCGTGGTCAGGTCGGCCATCGAAAGGTCAACCGTGTCGCTGGCGTTGGCGCCGGCCTGGATCTTCACCGTCGCGGTCGAACCGTCGAACAGAGCAACACCGTTGAACTTGGTGTTGGTGACGACCTGGTCGATCTGCGAGGTCAGCTGGTCGACTTCCGTCTGCATGTAAGCGCGGTCGGTGGTGTCCTGATAGGTGCCCGAAGCCGACTGGGTGGCCAGTTCGCGGATACGCTGCAGCATGTTGGTGACTTCGCCCAGCGCGCCTTCAGCCGTCTGCGCCAGCGAGATGCCGTCGTTGGCGTTGCGGATGCCCTGGTTCATGCCAGTGATCTGCGAGGTCATCGAGGTGGCGATGGCGAGGCCGGCGGCGTCGTCCTTCGCGCTGTTGATGCGGGTGCCGGTGGACAGGCGCTGCATGGCAGTGCCCAGCATCTGGCTGGCCGAGTTCGAAGCGTTCGCCGCGCGCAGTGCGCTGATGTTGGTGTTGATAACGGTCATGTCAGTCTCCAGTGAGGATCGTTCCCGAGAGGACCGCCGAGTCACGGGGATAACGCGGCTGTCGAGGCAAAGACCGGCATGGGGATCGGGTTTTTAAGGGGAAAAAATGCGCGGCGTGCAAAAAACTACGCTCAACGCCTAAGTACGAACACTGAGGTTAATGGTTCATTTAGGATTTAGAGGCAAACCGTCACCAGATATGGTTAAGACGGGGGCCATTAACATGGATCAACATACGGACGGATTGAACGTCTCTGAACAAGCCGGAAGCGTTAACGCGCCACTGGTTCAGCGGGCGGATGCTATTGTCGGGAGCTTCGGCAGCAGCGCTGGTACGTATGTGTACGCATCGGAAGAATGCGTGCAGCATGATCCCAGAAAGATCGCGATCGCCCTTGAACGCGCACCGCACAACGAACTGATCCGCGCGCCGGGAGGCCGCCAGTTCACGCTGCGCTATGTCGATGGAGCTTCGGAAGGCGCGCTCGCCGCGCTGCTTGCCTGTGCCGCCCCCGCCGGCACGCCCGTAGCCGCCGATCCAGAAAGCCTCTCCGTCCTCGCCCTGGCCGAACGCATCGCCGCGAGCGACATTCCCGTGCTCATCAACGGCCCGACCGGAACCGGCAAGGAAGTGTTGAGCCGCTTCATCCACGATCGTTCGCGCCGCGCCGACAAGCCATTCATCGCCATCAACTGCGCCGCGATGCCGGAAACGATGCTGGAAGCGCTGCTGTTCGGTCACCAGAAGGGCGCCTTCACCGGCGCCAACGCGGCCAGCGAAGGTTTCTTCCGCGCCGCCGACGGTGGCACGCTGCTGCTCGACGAAATCGCGGAGATGCCGATTTCGCTCCAGGCAAAGCTGCTGCGCGCCCTGCAGGAAGGCGAAGTCCTGCCGCTGGGTGCGACGCAGCCGGTCAAGGTTGACGTGCGCGTGATCGCCTGCGCCAACCGGGATCTGCCGCTGGAGGTCGAGGAAGGCCGCTTCCGCGCGGACCTTTACTACCGCCTCAACGTTTTCCCGCTCTCGCTGGGCGCGCTGTGCGAGCGCCCGGAAGATATCGCGCCGCTCGCCTTCGCGATGATGCTGCGCCACGTTCCGCGCGGCATGAACACGCCGTGGATTTCCGATGCCGCGATCACGCTGCTGGCCCAGCACACCTGGCCGGGCAACGTCCGCGAACTGGAAAACGTGGTGCGCCGCGCGCTGCTTCTTGCAGGCGATGCGCCGGAAATCCTGCCGCAGCACATCGTGTTCGATCGCCCTGCCCGCCTGGTCACTGATCGCAACGGCGCGCAGGCCGCACCGATGCCGGGCACGGTGACGCCGATCAACCCGGCAGTACCGGCCGCGCCCGCCGAAATCGTCGCGGACGACATGGGCGCGTCCGGAGCCAAGCTTTCCAACATCGTTCAGATTTCCGAAGCGCGGGCAATCCTGGCCACGCTCGAGGCCTGCGGCGGCAGCCGCGTGGCCGCGGCACGCCAGCTCGGCATTTCGGAACGCACGCTACGCTATCGCCTTGCCAGCTTCCGTGAAGCCGGCATCGCAGTCGCTGGAGGTCGTCGATGAGTGGTATCAACGGAATCGGCGGAAGTGCCGCCGGGGTGCAGCAGATCATCGCGCTGCGTCAGCAGATCATTGATCGTTCCAACCTGCTTCAGCAGATCCACAAGCCCGATGCAGCCGCGTCGGGCGCGGCCGAGACCCAGAGCAGTGGTCCGGCCGGCGGTTTCACCGAAGCACTCAAGTCCGCGCTCGACAGCGTCAGCGCCACGCAGAACAAGGCGGAGGCGGTCAGCGAAGCCTACGAACGTGGCGAAGTGACCGATGTCGCGAAGGTTATGCTCGCTCGGCAGGAAGCCGGCGTCGCCTTCGAAGCCACGCTCCAAGTTCGCAACCGCCTGCTGTCCGCGTACCAGGACATCATGCGGATGGGGGTCTGATAAATGAGTGACCTTGTTCCCGCTGTCGCTGGCGGCAGTACTCCTTCTGTGCTGACGCCGCTGACCGATCCCGCGCTCGGCGGCGCTTCGGCGCGGCTGCGCGCCTTCATGGGCCAGACGTCGGTTCGCCGCGCCCTGCCCTGGTTTGCCGGCATGTCGGCAGCCGGGCTTGCCGGCGTGCTATGGATGACCATGGCCCCTGCCCCGCAGCGGATGCTCTATTCGCAGCTTTCCGACAACGAACGCGCGCAAGTGGTCGCCGCGCTCGACAAGGCGTCGATCCCCTACACGATCGACAATTCAACCGGCGCGATCACCGTGCCGGAAAGCGATCTTTACAAGGCCCGCATGGTCGCTGCCTCGGACGGGGCGATCGCCGCGCCCGAAACCGGGCAGCAGATGATCGACAAGCTGCCGATGGGCGCCAGCCGGACGCTGGAAGGCCAGCGCCTTCAGGCCGCGCGCGAGCGCGAGCTGGAACTGACGATGATGGAAATCGACGGCGTGGAAGCCGTGCGGGTCCATCTTGCCGAACCGGAAAAGTCGGTGTTCGTGCGCGACAACGTGGCGCCTTCGGCATCGGTCATGGTCAAGCTTGCCCGTGGCCGCCAGCTTTCCGACAGCCAGGTTTCCGCGATCGTCAATCTGATGGCGGGGTCGGTGCCCGGCCTGTCGGTCGATTCCGTGAAAGTGATCGACCAGCACGGCCGCCTGCTGTCCGCCGCCAAGGCGGGTGATAGCGACCGCATCGAAATCCAGGGCCGCATGGAGGACAAGCTCCGCCAGCAGGTTTCCCAGTTGCTGACCCCGATGCTGGGCGACGGCAACTTTTCGAGCGAGATCCAGGTCGATCTCGACATGGACCAGGTGACCTCGGCCCGCGAAAGCTATGACAAGCAGGGCGCGGTCCGCACGGAATCGCAGTCCGCTTCCCAGTCGGCCGGAGCGGCCGGCGCGATCGGCGTACCGGGCGTACTGTCGAACACGCCGCCACCCGCGACCACCGCCCAGCCGGGTGCGCCGCAAGGCACGCCGGCGCAGGGGGCGCAGGCCGCCAACGGCCAGGCGCCGGGAACTCCGGGCACGCCCGGAACGCCCGCCGCACCGTCCTCCAATGGCGAAAGCTCGTCCACGCGCACCTACGAACTGGGCCGCGAAGTGGCCGTGTCCAACGTGGCGCCGGGCAAGATCAAGCGCCTGTCGGTTGCCGTGGCAGTGAGCCAGGAGGCGATGGCCAAGGCCAAGCCCGCCGATATCGAACAGATCAAGCAGCTCGTCAGCGCCGCCGTGGGCGCGGACCCGACGCGGGGCGACCAGGTCGCCGTTGCCATCCGCAGCTTTAAGCCGGCGGTTGTCGAAGCGCCCAAGTTCTACGAGACGCCGTGGTTCGCCACGATCCTGCGCAATGCCGTTGCCCTGCTCGCGGTGCTGCTGGTGCTGCTGCTGGGCGTGCGCCCGCTGATCAAGGCGCTGAAGCGCGATCCGGCCGCATCGAAGCGCAGCAAGGCTGAAAACGACGATGAAGAGGCAGCGGAGGATGGCGAAGGCGCCGTTTCCGCCCCCAAGCCGCTGGTCGCCAAGGCCGATCTGCGCCCGGCGCAGGACGCCTCCACGGGCGTCGTCGATACCGAACTGCTGAGCCGCCAGGTTGGCATCGCCCAGCGGCTGGTGAAGGAAAAGCCTGACAGCGCCGTTGCCGCCCTGCGCCAGATGCTGAAGGAAAATACGGAGGAAGCGGTATGAGCGACCTGTCTCCCATCAGCGGCGCCGAACGCGCCGCGGTGATGGTCATGCTGCTTGAGGACGAGCAGGCCGCGGAAATCCTTGGCCAGCTGGAACCCGAAGAGCTGCGGACGCTGGGCGAGAAGATGTGCGCGCTGGGCGAGATCGGCCCGATGGCGATCGCGCAGGCGATCACCGGCTTCGTCGAACGCACCGAACGCCTTGGCCTGACCGCGCACGACCGCATCGGCCAGGTCCGTTCGCTGATGACCCGCGCCGTGGGCGAGATCAAGGCGGAAAGCCTGATGCAGCGCATCACGCCGGCCGACCTGCCGCGCACCTCGCCGCTGGAACTTGCGCGCTGGCTGACGCCCCAGGTGCTGACCCCGCTGATCCGCGACGAACATCCGCAGGCGATCGCGGTGCTGCTGGTGCAGCTTGACCCGGAAGTGGCCGCCGCCGTGCTGCACGCGCTGCCGGACAACATCCAGCCGCAGGTCGTGCACCGCATCGCCACCCTGGGGCCGGTTTCGCCGGATGCCATCGCAATGCTCGAACAGATGCTGAATCGCCGGATCGGCGAATGCCATGGCCAGTCGGTGATGACGATGGGCGGGCCGCGCGAAGCGGCCGACATCATCAACGCCGCCGCACGCGCGGTCGAAAAGCGGGTGATGCCCGAGATCAACAAGATCGACAAACAGCTCGCCAAGCAGATCGAGAACGAGATGTTCAAGTTCGAGCACCTGTTCGTGCTCGACAGCAAGTCGATGGGTTCCCTGCTGCGCGAAGTGGACAGCGACACGCTGATCGCCGCGCTGAAGGGCATTCCGGACACGCAACGCGAGGTGTTCTTCGACGCCATGTCCTCGCGCGCCGCCGATGGCGTGCGCGACGAGATCAACGAGCGGGGCCGCATGAAGATGGCCGAAGTGATCGAGGCGCAGAAGGCCATGGTCACGGCCGCGCGCCGGCTGGCTGCCGAAGGCGTGATCGTGTTCGGCGCGAGCGACGACGATTATGTCTGAGCCGACCCGCGCGATTGCGCTTTCCGCATTGGCGGAACGGCGCGTAGGCTTTGCCCCGGACAAGCGCTTCGTTGGTGGCGGCCGCATGGAAGTATCGCCGCTGGCGCGTCGCGCCCACACGCCGCCTGCCCCCGTTGTCGAACACGTCCCCGAACCGGAACCGGAAAATCCGGTCACCCGCGCTTTCGCGGATGGCTATGCCAAGGGCCACGCCGAGGGACGCAGCGCCGCCGAAGCAGAAGCCGCGATCGCCGACGCAACGCGCCACCGGATCGAAATGGCGATGACGCGGATGGATGGCGATCAGCTTGCGTTGCTGCATGAACGGCTGCGCGAAACGGTTCTGGCCTTGTGCCAGTCCGTGCTGGACGAAGCCGCCATCGCGCCCGATCGGCTGACCGAACGGGTCCGGATCGCCGCCGGAATGCTCGCGCGCGCGCAGGACGCGCGCGTGATCAGGCTGCATCCCGAGGATCTCGCGCTGGTTGCCCATAACCTGCCCGAAGACTGGCACTTCGAACCCGATCCCGCCCTCGAACGCGGCTCCATCCGCGTGGAAGGCGCACAAGGCGGCGTCGAGGATGGGCCGGAACAATGGCGCATCGCATTGCAGGAGGCGCTTCGCGCATGTTGAATCCCGCGCTCGCGCCGGACGCCATCCCTCCTTCCCGCATGAACCCCGCCCTGGCGATGCTCCACCGCTTCGCCGCGGCGGATCCGGACCTGGCGCCTGCGCGCTATGGCCTGCTGACCGCCTGTGATGGCGGCATGCTGGAAGTGACCGGACTATCCGTGCCGATCGGCACGCAGTGCCGGATCATGCACGGACGCGGTTCGCTGGCGGCCGAGGTCATCGGCTTTCGCAACGGCAATACCCTGATGATGCTGCTCGGCGATCCCGTACTGCTGCGCCCCGGCGCGCGCGTGCGGCCCGAAGGCCGCCCCGGCATGTTGCCGGTGGGCGAAGCCTTCCTGGGGCGCGCGGTCGATGGCGAAGGCAAGCCGATCGATGGCGGCGCCCCGATCGTTGCGCAGAAGGAATGGCCTTCGGGCGGCGTCCGCGCCGGCGCGCTGGATCGCAGCCCGGTCCGCCAGACCTTCGATACCGGCGTTCGGGCGCTCAATGCCATCACCACGTTCGGCGTTGGCCAGCGTATCGGCATCATGGCCGGTTCCGGCGTCGGCAAATCGGTCCTGCTCGACATGGTCGCGCACGGGGCCGAAGCGGAAATCGTCATCGTCGGCCTGATCGGCGAGCGCGCGCGCGAAGTATCCGATTTCGTCGAACGTCACATGAATGGCGAGAAGCGGTCGCGCAGCGTCGTGGTGGCCGTTCCGGCGGATCACGCGCCAAACCTGCGCATTCGCGGGGCGTTGCTCGCCACCAGCCTGGCCGAATACTTCCGCGCGCAGGGCAAGCGCGTCCTGCTCATCATGGACAGCCTGACTCGCGTGGCCCATGCCGGGCGCGAGATCGCGCTGCTGCTGGGTGAACCCGGCGCGGCGCGCGGCTATCCGCCGTCCGCGCTGGCGACGATCACCAAGCTGGTCGAACGCGCCGGCAACTCTGCCGCCAGTGGCGGTTCGATCACCGGACTCTACACGGTGCTGGCGGACGGCGACAACCAGGACGATCCAGTGGTCGATACCGCCCGCTCGATTCTCGATGGTCACGTCGTGCTCTCGCGCGATCTCGCGCAGCGCGGGCAATATCCGGCGATCGACATCGCCGCCTCGCTCAGCCGCGTGATGAACGACATCACCGCGCCGCAGCACCAGAAGCTGGCGCGCGATTTCCGAGCGCTGATCGCCAGTTACGAAGCCAATCGCGATCTTGTGCTGATGGGAGCCTATCGATCGGGCGCGGACCCGCAACTGGATCGCGCCATCGCCATGCATGACGAGCTGACGCAGTTCCTGTGCCAGCCCGCGCCCGAAATCGTCCCGCTCGATGCGAGCGTCGCCGCGTTGACCAAGCTGCTGGACCATGAAGGCTGAACGCGCCAAACTTGCGCGCCTGCAACGCCTGGAACGCATCCGCGACATCGCGCGACGGAATGCGCTGGTCGAAGCCGGGCTCGCGGAGGGCACCCTTGCCCAGTTGCAGGGGCTGGCCGAACGCACCGCGCGCATGTCGCTCGACTATGCCGCGCGCAGCGATGCCCAGGACGCGGCCGCGCTCCAGCACCTGCACCAGTTCGTGCGCGGGCTGGACGAGGTTACCAATGGAACCCGCGCCGACATGGAACGGGCGCGCGCCATCGCCGATGCCAAGGCGCGCGAAGCCGCTGAAGCCGAACGCAGGCGGGCCGCGGTGGAGGACAGGGTCGAGGCCCAATCCCAGCTAATTGCCCGCAAAACGGCGGCCAACACCGTGGCATTGACGGCAAAAAAGGCATTTGGCACGAACCTTGAATAGAAGATCGCGGAACCACCAGGGAGTCCGCGATGTTCGAAATAGCCGCCTTCAATTCTGCGACGGCCGCGCGTGCAGGCAGCGATGCCGCACTGTCCGCGATCGACGAGAATGCAGGCAGTCCGGCATTTCAGGCCGTTCTGGATCAACGCCGGGCGTCCGCCGCTCGCAATGCGAACGATGATCGTACCGCGTCCACCGCACGCGATACGGCAAAGCCGGCAGACGATTTGCCGGCAAGCGGCAAAACCTTGCCGGTTGCCGGCAAGGCATCCGGCAACGATGACGATGACGCATCCGAAAAGGACGAGGATCGCAAGGATGCCGAGGCCAAGGCAGCGGCAAGCATCGATCCCTCGCTGATCGCCAGCCTTCTGCGGCAAACGCAGGCGAACGGAAACGCCGCTGGCGCTTCCGAAGCCACCGCTGACGGAAGCGCGGCCGCAACCGCTCCCGCCCTGCCCGTCGCCATCGCGCAAACGGCCAAGGCCGCTGGCGCGCAGATCGCCGGTGCCCTGGGCATTCCCGAAGACGTCGCGACCGCCAAGCTCACGCTCGAACCGCAAGGCGCGGCACCGGCGGCGACCACCAGCGACAAGGCTCAGGCCGCCGCCCACGCCGCAGCGCCGCAGACGGCGGACATGCTGGCGCAGGCGATGGCGCCTTCCGAAACCTCCCACAAGGCACAGTCCGCCACGCTTGCCGCCGCCGTCTCCGCCACCAAGGTAGAGAGCGATGCCCTGCCGACCGACGGCTACTCGCTTGCCGCCGTTCAGAGCGCGCCGGTCAACGCCGCGCAGCCCCAGGGCGCCGCGCCAGCCAACGGCGCTTCGGCGGCACAGCCCGTCAACTTCGCCACGCTGGTGGAAACGATCGCCCGCGCGAAGGAAGAAGCCGGCATTGGCACGGTCGGCGTCTCGCTCGCCCACGCCGAATTCGGCAAGGTTTCGCTGCAGTTCCGCCAGGAACACAATGGCCTCTCCGTTGCGATGAGCAGCGCCGACCCGGCCTTTGCCCCTGCCGTGGCCGCCGCCAGCCGCGCAGAAGCCGGCTCCACCAACGCCGACGCCAACGCGCCGCGATCGGAAGCGCAGCAGCGCCACGCCGGCGGCCAGACGCAGACCTCGGCCGACGGCGCGAACGCGCAGGGCCGCCATGGTCGCGCGCCGATCGCCGATACGCTTCCCCGGACCGCCGCGCCGCGCGTCGGCGGTCAGGAAACCACAACCGATCCCAACGCTGACGGCATCTACGCCTGACGCGCCCCACCATTCCACGAATACCGATCGAAGGACCTCGCATGAGCGATAAGAAGGACAAGGAAGCCAAGCCGAAGAAGGGCGGTGGCATGATGATGAAGATCGGCATGGCCGTTGGCCTGATCGCCGTCGGCGGTGGCGGGGCTTACGGTCTTGTCGCGGCCGGGATCATCGGCGGCTCGCACGAAGCCAAGAAGGAAGACAACACGCCCAAGCTGATCCGCAAGGGCGCCAAGGATCCCTTCGCGCCCGTGGCCAAGGAAGGCGAAGGTGAGGGCGCGGCGGCCGAAGGCGCCGAGGGTGACGGCGGCAGCGAATACCGCACGCTTTACTTCAGCTTCGCCGAGGATTTCACGTCGAACCTCAGGGATTCCGACGCGCTTGTGCAGACCAGCATCGCCGCTTCCACGCGCCGCGACTATCGCGTGATGCTGTGGCTCAAGAAGCATGAACTGGCGCTCCGATCCGCGATCCTCGCCGATCTGGCCGACACGCCCGAAGCAGACATCCACACTGCCGAAGGCAAGGATCGTCTGCAGAAGCGGCTGACCGCCACGATCAACAAGGTGCTGACTTCGGCCGAAGGTTTCGGCGGAGTCGACGCGGTCTATTTCAAGACTTTCATCGTCCAGTAAGGCAACCATGAAGCCAGAACGCGCCTTTATTGCCGAACGCCCGCTGGCCCAGCACAGCGAAGCGTTGCTGCGCCCCGGTCCCGGACCGGCGGAACTGATCCCGGCGCTTTCCCGCGCCACGGAACGGTTCGCCCGCTCGCTCCGCGTCGCGCTTGCACCGCTGCTGGGCAACGAGGGACCGCAGGTGGCGGTTGCCGAACCGACGAGCTGCAACTTCAAGGAATTCGTCACCACGGTTGAATCGCTGGCGGCGAACAGCCTGATGGCAGCCGGTTCCCAGGCTGCTCCGCTGCTCTGCACGATCGAGGCGGAAGCGGTGCTCAGCCTGGTGGACCGCGCGTTTGGCGGCCGCGGCCAGGTGCCGGAGGTGCTTCCCCGCGAATTCCCCCTGTCGGCGGAACTGATGATCGACCGGCTGGAACGCCAGATCGGCATCGGGCTGGCCGCCGCGCTGGGATCGAATTCGGCGGACGCCGTCCAGCCGATCCGCCGCGACAGCAGCCTGCGTCAGCTCCACCCCTTCCCGGCGGCGACGCAACTGGCCGTGCTGACCGTGTCCGTGACGGAGGAAGGCCTTGCACCGTGGACCATGCGGATCGCTTTCCCGCTGACCACGCTGGCGCACCTGTTCGGGCATGGCGAGAAGCCGCCGATCGCGCGCACCCGCGTTGGCCCGGCCGATCCGTTGTCGCAACCGTTCGCGGACATGCCGCTGCCGGTCAGCGCGCTGCTGGTCGATGTGGCACTGCCGCTTTCCACGATATCATCGCTGGAAGTGGGACAAATCCTGTCCTTGCCGATCGCCCGCAACATTCCGGTCCGTGTCGGCAAACGAACGATCGCGCACGGAACGCTTGGCTCGGTCGATGACCGGGTCGCCATCCAGATCACCAATCCTTCCTGATTTTGCCAGACCACACGCATTCGAACGAGGCACCCCATGAGCTTTATTCCCCGCAGCTTTGATCTTCTGAAGGACGTGGACGTCCGCCTGACCGTGGAACTCGGTCGCACCGAAATGAAGTTGAAGGACGTTCTCGGCCTGAGCGAGGAAAGCGTCATCATGCTTGACCGCCAGACCGACGAACTGCTCGACGTCATGGTCAACGGCAAGCTCATCGCGCGCGGCGAAGTCGTGGCGCAGGGCGATCGCTTCGGCCTTCGCATCGTCGAGCTGGCAGGCGACGCAACGCCTGTCGCCTTCACCGGAAAGGGCGAGGCCGCCTGATGTTCTGGTATATTCTCAAGCTGCTGATCCTGCTGCCACTGATCGGCGGCCTGGCCTGGGCCAGCCTGAAGTTCGCCAAGCGGATGGAAGGCAAGTTCGGGCAGGGACAGGGCACGCGTTCGGTGAAGATCATCGAAACGCAGATGCTCTCGCCCACCCTGCGGCTTGCCGTGCTGGAATTCCACGGTCGCGAAATCCTCGTCTCGGCCTCGAAGAACGGGCTTGTTGCCCTGGCGGAAGCGCCGGCGCGCAGCGCCTCGCACGAGCCGCTGATCGACACCACGGCCTGACACCGCCTACCCGCAGGATCTTCTTCGCATGCGTATCTTCGGCCCCATGGCATCCGCCCTGTTCAGCGCGTTCCTGGCCATTTCCCTGATTTTCGGCAGCGTGCCGGCCGCCCATGCGCAAGCCGTGGCGCCCGCTTCCGCCGCCCCCGCTTCCACCATCGCAGCGCAGGCCGCGCCCGCTTCGGCCCCGGCTGCCGCAACCCCGTCGCCTTCGGCCGTTTCGGGCGCGCTCGACCGCGCCTTCGGCCAGATGGCCGGCAACCAGCAGGGTGGCAGCCTTTCGCTGTCGCTGCAGCTCCTGCTCATCATGGGGCTGCTCACGATCCTGCCTTCGCTGGTTCTGATGATGACCAGCTTCACCCGCATTCTCGTGGTGCTGGCGATCCTGCGGCAGGCGCTGGGGCTTCAGCAGTCGCCGCCGAACCAGGTGCTGATCGGCCTTTCGCTGTTCCTGTCGCTATTCGTCATGGCGCCGACGCTGGACAAGGTGAACGCCAACGCGATCCAGCCCTATGCCGCCGGCACGATCAACGCCGAGCAGGCGATCAGCGCGAGCGGCAAGGAATTCCACGCCTTCATGATCCGGCAGACGCGCGAGCACGATCTGTCGATGTTCGCCGACATGGCCCACGCGCCCAAGTTCACCAACGCCGCCGACGTGCCCTTCTCGATCCTGCTGCCGGCCTTCGTGACCAGCGAGTTGAAGACCGCCTTCCAGATCGGCTTCATGCTGTTCCTGCCCTTCCTGGTGATCGACCTGGTGGTTTCATCGGTGCTGATGAGCCTGGGCATGATGATGATGTCGCCCACGGTGATATCCTTGCCATTCAAGCTGTTGCTGTTCGTTCTTGTGGACGGGTGGGCACTGTTGATGGGCAGCCTTGCGGCCAGCTTCGGCTAGGAGAAGACGCGCCATGGACGATACTTCCGCCCTCCTTGCCCTTGCCGACCGGATGCTGTGGGTGACCGCGCTGGTTGCCGCCCCGGTCCTGCTCGCCTCGCTGGCCGTCGGTCTTGTCGTCGGCGTGATCCAGGCGGCGACCTCGGTGAACGAACAGACGCTGACCTTCGTGCCCAAGCTGGCGATCATCGCCCTGGTTCTCGTGCTGCTGGGCGGCGCGATGATGGGCCTGATCGGCGATTTCATGAAGGACATCTTCGCCCAGATCGCGGCCACCGGGAACTGAGCGCCACGCGATGATCCAGCTCAACTTCGGCTTCGGCGGACTGGAACACGAGTTCTGGCGGATGCTGTTCGTGATGACACGGATCGGCGCAGCCATGCTCGCCGCCCCGCTGTTCGGCGCGATGGCCGTCCCCTATCAGCTGCGCGTCGTGCTTTCGGCGTCGCTGGCCATCATGATCTGCGCCTGGTCGCCCGTCGCCCCACCCCCGGCCCTGCTGTCGCTGGCCGGGCTGATGGCCACGCTCAACGAGATCATGATCGGCCTGTCGCTTGGCTTCGTGCTCCAGCTTTCCTTCGCCGCGCCCACGATCGCCGCCGAAGTGATCGGCGCCAGCATGGGCATGAGCATCGCCACCGCCGCCGACCCTTCCAGCGGCGCGCATTCGCCCGCGCTCGGCCAGTATTTCGCGGTGGTGCTGACCGTGCTGTTCCTGGGCCTTGGCGCGCATCTCAACTGGATCGCGCTGATCGTGGAAAGCTACCGCGCATTCCCGCCCGGCAGCGCCTGGTTCGCGCCCGGCCGGTTCGAAATCATCATGGGCTTCGGTTCGGTGATGTTCGCCACCGCGCTTTCGATCGCCCTGCCGGTCACGCTGCTGCTGCTGCTGGTGCAGGTGATGACCGGCGTGATCAGCCGCTCTGCCCCCAGCCTCAACCTGTTTTCGCTGGGCTTGCCAGCCGGCATCCTGGCCGGGCTGGTCGCCCTGATCGCCGCGATGCCGCTGCTGACCGACCGGCTGGAAGACCTTTCCGCCGCCGCCGTCACGCAGGCCGGCGCCATGATCGCCAAGTAGGAGCGCCGCGGTGGCCGAGGAAAATGGCGAAAAGACATTCGCCCCAAGTGAGAAGCGCAAACGGGACGCCGCCAAACGCGGCGACGTATTGCGCTCCCGCGAAGTCACTACGGCGATCGCCGTGCTGGTCGGCGCCGCCTGGCTGAAGTTCGCCGGCCCCTGGGTGCTGACCGAACTGGGCGCCACCGCCCGCGCCGGCTTCAGCTGGGATCGTGGCACGCTGGAAGATTTCTCGCCCGATCAGATGATCGTGCCGGCCATCGTCGCGCTACTGCCGCCGGTGCTGGTCCTGGGCGGCCTGATCATGGCCGCATCGCTCGGATCGCAGATCGGCCTCAGCGACGGGCGCTGGGTGGGCAGCAACCTTGCCCCCAAGGCATCGCGGATCAACCCGCTTTCGGGCCTGAAGCGGATGCTCGGCCTGCAGGGATGGATCGAGCTGGGCAAGGGCCTGGCCAAGCTCGTTCTGCTCGGCAGCATCGCCTACTTGTGGATGCGCGGGCGGATTTCCGGGCTGGTTGGCCTGGGCGGAGGCGAAGTGCGGATGCAGCTTGCCTATGCCTGGGATTCGCTGCTCTCGCTGCTGTTCATGCTCGCCGGGGGACTGGTCGTGATCGCGATGATCGACTTCCCGGTCCAGTGGGCACGCCGCTTCATGCGGCTGCGCATGAGCCACCAGGACATGCGTGACGAAAGCAAGGAAGCCGAAGGTTCACCCGAAAAGAAGGGCGCGATCCGCAACAAGCAGCGCCAGCTTGCCATGGGCGGCGTGCAGAAGGCGATGCGCGAGGCTCAGTTCGTGATCACCAACCCGACCCACTTCTCGGTCGCGCTGGCCTACGATCCGGACAAGGCATCCGCGCCGATCGTGCTGGCCAAGGGCCGTGGCGAAAAGGCGCTGGCGATGCGCGAACTGGCCGCGGAACTGAACGTGCCGACGCTGGAATACCCTGCGCTCGCCCGTGCCGTGTACTTCACCACGCGCGAAAACCAGGTGATCCGCGAAGAGCTGTACGTCGCGGTCGCTTCGGTTCTGGCGTTCGTCCTCTCGCTGAAGCGAGGCGAAACCCCGCCCACCCCGCAAGTGGAGGTGCCGATCGAGGTGCGCTTCGATGCGGACGGCCGCCCGGAACGCCAGACAATGCATTGATCCGCCACCCCTTAACTCACCGGCCCAGGGACCGTTCTTTTCGTCATGGCTACGACCTCATCCACTTCGAGCACGACCTCGTCGACATCATCCTCGTCGGTCACGTCGACATTGCTGTCGGCCCTCGGCGGTGGCAGCGGCATCAACATGGCGTCGCTGGCGGAGCAGCTTTCGTCGGCCCAGTACGCGAGCCGGATCGACCAGCTCAGCACCAAGTACGACAAGCTGACGACGCAGATCTCGGCCGCGTCCACGCTGAAAAGCATGATCTCCTCGCTGGCCACGTCGCTCGGCACGCGCGTGCGCACGGGCGACCTTGCCGTGACGCCGACCATCACCAATGCGAGCGTGGCCTCCGTCACCAAGGGAACCCTTTCGGGCAGCGGCACCTATTCGCTGGAAGTGACTTCGGTCGCCAAGAGCCAGACGCTCAGCTCGCCGGTCTATGCCGCGTCGACCTCGACCGTCGGTTCGGGCACGCTGACGCTGAAGTTCGGCACCGTGTCCGGCTCCTCCTTCACCGAGGATACGAGCCACAGCGCCGTCAACATCACCGTGCCGACCGGCGCCACGCTGTCGGATGTGGCAACGGCGATCAACGCTTCGGGCGCGGGCGTCACCGCCTATGTCGCGAACGGCTCCAACGGCGCGCAACTCGTGCTCAAGGGCAAGGATGGCGCGGCCAACGGCTTCGTCCTCGAAGCATCTGAAAACGCCTCCGATCCGGGCCTGTCGAATCTCGCCTGGTCCCCTTCCGGCGATCTTTCGCGCCTGACCACGACGGCGACCGACGCGGTGTTCAAGCTGGACGGCGTGCAGCGCACGAGCACGTCCAACACGATCACCGACGCAGCGCCGGGCCTGACGCTCAAGCTGACCGGCACCAATGCCGGCTCGCCCACGACCATCGGCTTTTCCGACCCCACCAGCGCCATTTCGACGGCCATGTCCGATCTCGTCGACGCGCTGAACTCGGTCGCGGGCGAACTGAAGAACGACACTGATCCCAACTCGGGTGCGTTGAACAACGATCCCGGCGCGCGATCGCTGCAGAACACGCTGACGACGCTTGGCAGCACGGTGATCATGCCCAACGCCGCCGCCGGCGCGCCGAAGACGCTGTCCGATCTCGGGCTGGTGATCCAGCGCGACGGCACGTTCACGCTGGATTCGAACCGCCTGTCCGCCACGCTGGCGAACTACCCTTCCGAATCCGCGGCCATGTTCACCAACGGCCTGTATGGCGTCTACGCCTCGTTCGACAAGATCTCGCGCAACCTCACCTCGGCAGTGGACCCCAGTTCGCTGACCGGGACCGTCAACCGCCTGACGGCGGCGCAGACCAAGGCAGCGAGCGACAAGAGCGATCTTGCCGCCCAACAGGAAACGCTGCGCCAGCAGATGGTCAGCCGCTTCGCCTCGCTCGACACGCGGCTTAGCGCGTCGAAATCGACGCTGTCCTTCCTGCAGGCGCAGATCTCGGCCTGGAACTCCAAGAGCTCCAGTGGCTGATGCGGTATCTCCAGGATCCCAGCGAAGCTTATCGCCGGGTCGATTTCGACGCCCGCGTGTTCGGCGCCGATCCGCGACAACTGGTGGACCTGTGCCTGGAACAGTTCACCGGCTCGCTATCGCGCGCGATCTATGCGGCGGGGCGCGGCGACAATGCCGCGAAAAGCGCGGCGCTGACGCGCGCCGTCTCGTCGCTGCTGGCGCTGGAAATGGGGGTGGACACCACCAACCCGACCGGCCCGGCGCTAATCCAGCTCTACCAGGCGGCGCGGCGCTCGGTGCTTGATTCCGCGGTCAACTTCGACGCGGAACGGCTGACCACCATTCGCGCGGACTTCCTCGAGATCCGTCAGGCCATGCTGCAAGCGGCGCGCGGCTGAACGCCGCCGCCGTTTCGTCGCGCTTGCGATCAGGCTCTCATCATGGATTGCGGACGGATTGATCGATCCGGACCGGTCGCGGACACATCTGTCCGCCGGTCACGATCCCCCGCACCGGCCCCGCCCCTTGTCCCCGAAGGCTATGGGACGCACGGTCCGGATCGATCGCCGTGCCGGCATCGGGTCAACACCGCCCGCTGCCGGCCTCAACCAATATTGCAACAGCCGATCATGGCGGTCGCGAGTTCATCCAGCGCCACCTCGCGCGAGGCGGCATCGAGTTCGATGGCGGCCGTCGGCGCTTCGGCGACCAGCGCGGTCTTGCGGTCCTGCGCGAAGGTATCGCAGCCGGCTTCGCGCAACAGCTTCAGTCCCTTCGCGCCATCGCTGCCCATACCGGTCAGCACCGCGCCCACTGCGGGAACCGCGCCACGCGCGATCGAGCCGTAGAGCAGATTGGCGGAAGGTCGCGCGCCCTCGATCGGTTCGCGCACGATCAGGCGGATGCGCGGCGGCGTACCCGGTTCCACCACGACATGGCATTCGGGGTCGGCGGCGATGTGGATCGTGCCCTGGCTGAGCGCCGCGCCGTCCTTCGCCGCCTTCACCGCGCACTTCAGGTCGGTGTTCAGCCGTTTGATGAACGTTTCGACGAGGGCCGGCTCCGCCTGGAGGGCGACGATGGTCGGCGGGCAATTGGACGGGAAATCGGAAAGGAGCGTCGTCAGCGCGTCGATCCCGCCCATCGAGGCGCTGCACGCCACGATGCGGCCGTTCCATTCGAACTGGGCATCGACCTGCTTCTGGTCCCGCACGGTCTTGCGATCGCGCACGTTGCTGTTGGCGGCCGCCAGCACGATCTTGCCCAGCTTGCCGACCGACTTGTTGAACTGTTCCGGCGTGGCGCGCAGCGGCTTGGGAAAGCACTCCACCGCGCCCAGCTCGAACGCCTTGAGCGAGGTTTCGGTGCCCGCCTGCGTCAGGCTCGACAGCATGACCACCGGCAGCGGATTGTGCTCCATGATTTCTTCAAGGAACTCGATTCCGCTCATGCCCGGCATTTCGACGTCGAGCGTGATCACGTTCGGGCGCAGCGCGTCGATCTGGTCGCGCGCTTCTGCGGCATTGGCCGCCGCGCCCACGACCCGGACGTTCTTCGCCTGGTCCAGAATATCCGAAAACAGCGCGCGCATCGCGGCTGAATCGTCAACGACAAGAACTCTTGCTTCGTGCATTTGCTTGCAAACCTTCGCCTGCAGGCGTGCCCAGGCGGCACCCCTTCACGGCAAACAGGCTTAACGCTTTATCACCAAGCAAATTGCATCCGCGGGGATAGGTATCTCAACCTAGGTTCCCCTCAAGGCAGCCTTTGCGCCTCGATGGTTAAGAAGCATTCCAGCGAAAACGGCCGGGCCGTCAGCCCGCCGGGATCGGATGCACGCCACGCGAAGGAACCGTCACGATGCCGACCATAACCCTGCCATCGCGCTGCGATCGGGCCGCCGCCGAAGCGGTGCTGCCCTCGATGATCGCATCGCTTGGTTCAGGCCCGCTGCAGATCGACGCACGCGAATGCACGCAGATCGGGCAGGCCATGTTGCAATTGCTGGTCAGCGCGCGCCGTTCGCAAGGCGGAGCGACCATTCTCCCCTCGCCCGTCCTGCAGGACATTGCCCGGCTGGCGGGCCTGGAAGCCGACCTGTTCGATGGAGGCGCGGCATGACCAGCGAGGAAATCCAGGCGATCTTCTTCGCGGAATGCGAGGAATCGCTGGCCGCCGCCGAAACCGGGCTGGCTGCCTGCCAGGCGGGCACGCAGGATGACGATACCGTCAACGCGGTGTTCCGGGGCGTCCATTCGATCAAGGGTGGCGCGGGCGCCTTCGGCTTCATCGCGCTCCAGGCGTTCACGCACACGTTCGAAACGCTGCTTT
>NZ_DDFB01000051.1:0-73006 GCF_002336885.1 Novosphingobium sp. UBA1939
GCACGCGCGAATATGGCGAGGCGCGGACCGACTGGGCGGTCCATGTCGGGCTGGCGGTGGACGGCGCACCGGTGCTGGGCGCGGTGGCGCTGCCCGGCGCCGGGGTGACACTGCGCTCCGACCGGCCGATCCCCCTTCCCCCCGCACCGGCGCGGCTGCGCATGGTCGTCAGCCGCACGCGCCCCGCGCCAGAGGCGACCGCCGTAGCCGCACGGCTCGGCGCGGACCTGGTGCCGATGGGTTCGGCCGGGGCGAAAGCCATGGCCGTGATCCGGGGGCAGGCGGATATCTACCTGCATTCGGGCGGGCAGTACGAATGGGATTCCTGCGCGCCGGTCGCCGTCGCGCTGGCCCATGGCCTCCATGCCAGCCGCATCGACGGCAGCCCGCTCGTGTACAACCAGCGCGATACCTACATGCCCGACCTGCTCATCTGCCGGAAGGAACACGCGCAACAGGTGCTCGATCTGGTGCGCGACGTGCGCGTGGAGGCATGATCACGCGCTAGCCTGGACACGGCACCGCGGCGCGATCCGACAGAAATGAAGATGCGGAAGGGGAGNNATGGCGTTGAATGCACAAGTCGAAGCCCTGCTCGCGATGTTCGCGCAGATGCCGCCCGTCGATTTCGCCGCGATCTCCGCACGGGCACTGCGCGAAATCAACGACCAGCGACCGATGCAGATGGGGCCGCCGCCCGCCGTGGCGATCCTCGAGGACCTGGCGCTGGACCTTGCCGGGCGGACGATCCCGGCGCGGCTCTACGTTCCCGAAGGTTCGGGCGAGAACCCGCCCCTGGTGATCTACTACCATGGCGGCGGCTGGGTGATCGGCACGCTCGATACGCACGACGGAACCTGCCGCGCGCTCGCGCGGGCCAGCGGCGCGGCGGTGCTTTCCATCGGCTACCGGCTGGCGCCCGAGCACCCCTTCCCGGCCCCGTTCGACGATTGCTACGACGCGCTCGTCTGGGCGCGGGACCATGCCGCCGATCTGGGAGTGGACGGCACCCGGATCGCCGTGGCGGGGGACAGCGCCGGTGGCAACCTGGCGGCGGCGGTGGCGATCCGCGCGCGCGACGAAGGCGGACCGGCGCTGCGCCACCAGTTGCTGATCTATCCCGTCACCGATGCCGATTTCTCGCTGCCATCCTATGCCGCCAACGGCGGCGGGCAGTATTTCCTCTCCACCGCCGCCATGCGCTGGTTCTGGGACCAGTATGTCGGAACCGAGGCTGACGGGCATATCCACGGCGCAACCGTGCTGCGCACCGAACACCTTTCCGGGCTGCCGTCCGCCACGGTCATCACCGCGCAATACGATCCGCTGCGCGACGAAGGCGTCGCCTATGCGGAACGGCTGGCGGCCGCCGGCGTGCCGGTGGAGGCGGAGGAAGCGCCGGGCATGATTCACGGCTTCTTCTCGATGTTCGCGTTCGTGCCGGATGCCGTGGCCTATATCGATCGCGCCGGCGCGCGCCTGAAGGCGGCGCTGGCCTGATCGAAGAAAAGGGGTGGATGGCCATGCCACCCACCCCAGTTTTGCGCAGGGTGAGGATCCTGCGCGCCCTTCGATAGCTCGTCAGAAGTTGATAGAGGCTTCGAGGCCGAACGTGCGCGGCGGGTTGAAGTTGCCGTAATCGCCCAGCACCGCATCGTTCGCGCCCGAGCGGCGATAGATGTGCGTTTCGTTGAACAGGTTGCGCGCCCAGGCGGCGACCGTCAGCTTCTGGCCGTTGCCGTTCATCGGAATGTCCGCCAGCGCGAGCCGGCCGTTGACGATGAAGCTGTCGTCCGTCTTCACGTTCTCGGACTGGAAGCTGTACATGCTGCTCGCGTAGTTGGCATCGATGTGGAAGCGCAGCGCGGTGCCGGCGGCATTGAGCGGCACTTCGTAATCCGCGTAGGCCGAAGCCGCGTTCCGGGGCGTGTACACCACGAAGACCTGCGTCAACTGCCCGAACGTCGGCCCCGGGTTCGGGTTCGCCGTGGCGGGGATGTTGGTGTAGGTATAGGCATAGGACGCGCCTAGGGTCATGTTCTCGACCGGACGCACCGTCAGGTCCGCTTCCACGCCGCGGATCTTGGAGGTGCCCGGCGCATTGGCGGTGTTTTCGGTGTGCAGGTTGTAGGTCGGGTTGGGTGAACCATCGGCCAGGAACTGCAAGGTATCGACGTTGTCGAAATCGATCTGCGTCCCGGTGCGATCCATGATGTAGCCGGCAAGGTTCAGGCGCACCTTGTGATCGAGGAAGTCCATCTTCGCGCCGAGTTCGTAGGCCTTGACCTTCTCCGGTCCGAACGCGCCGAACGTGCTCGACCGGTCGTTGGCCCCGCCGGCGCGATAGCCGGTGGAATACTTGGCATAGACGTTCACGCCGGAGGACAGGTCATAGGCCAGCGTGACCATCGGATCGAACCGGTCCTTGTCGAACCGGAACGTCCACGGCGTGGCGACGCCCGAAACCGTGGTCAGCGCGCCATTGCGCTTGTCCTTGGTATAGCGACCGCCGACGGTGATGTGCAGCGGATCGATCGGCGACCAGGTGACCTGCGCGAAGGCGGCATAGCTGCGGGCCGTGGCATGGCTGTCGCGCTGGATGAAGCGCGAGCCATAGGCCCAGCCGTTGTTCGACGAGGTGATCGCGCCGTTCACGATCTCGCTGTTGATGATGTAGCCGGTGCCGTCCGCGTTCCAGGTGTTCGACGAAGGCGTCGCTGCCGATTCCTGGGCGTTTTCGGTGAAGTAGTAGAGGCCGACCACATAGTCGAAGCGCGCCACGCTGCCCACCGCCTGCAGTTCCTGGCTGAACTGGCGCTGGTGCAGGTCGGAAAGGCTGTAGCGGCTGAACGTGGCGTTCGGCAGGAACACCGTGCGGTGCGCGCCGCCGGAATTGTCCCACTGGTTGGTGGTCACGCCGCGCCATGCGGTGATCGAGCGCAGTTCGAGGCCCGGGCTGACCTTGTACTTGAGCACGGCGGAGAACCCGTCGGTCTTGTCCACGCTCGGCTGCTGCGGCACGCCGATGTCCGCAACCGACATGCGCTGGTTGCCGCTCACCACCACCAGCGGCGAAAGCGGCGCGATAAAGCCCTTGGGCAGCTTGCCGCCGTTGGCCTGGATCTGCGCCAGCGTGGCAACCGGCAGGCCATTGGGGTTGTAGTTGATCAACTGGCTGTAGAACGGCGTGTTCTCATCGCGCGACTGGTCATAGGAAAACTCGGCCGAAAAGCCGTCGAACGGCTTCCACAGGGCCGTGGCTCGGCCACCGACGCGCTGATACTGGTTCCAGCCCGCCTGACCCGCCAGCGGGTTCTTCACGGTCGGATCCTGATGCTGGACCACGCCGTCCAGCTTGAAGGCAATGTTGTGGAATTCGGGCAGGTTCACGTGCAGTTCGCCGTTGTAGCTGCCGTAATTGCCCACGCCCGCCAGCACCCGGCCGCCGAACTCGCCGGTGGGCTGCGCGGTAACGATGCTGACCGCGCCGCCTTCGGTGTTGCGGCCGAACAGCGTGCCCTGCGGTCCGCGCAGGACTTCCACGCGCTGCACATCGAACAGCGCAGCGTTCAGCCCCTGCTGGCGACCCAGATAGACGCCGTCGAGATAGACGCCCACGCCCTGGTCGCGCGCGGTCTGGTTGGCGTCGAACGGCACGATGCCGCGAATGCCGACCGTCAGCGCCGACTGGCGCGCTTCGAACGTGGCCACGCGCAGCGACGGGATGGCGCCATCGGCCAGATCGATCAGGCTTTGCACGTGGCGATCGCGGATGACCGTGGGAGTTACCACGGAAATGGCGATCGGGGTCTTCTGCAGATTGGTCTCGCGCTTGGTCGCGGTGACGACGATCTGCTCCAGCCCGCGGCCGGAGTCGGGGCTTTCCGCCTCGGCGGCGGCCGGTGTCGCATCGTCAGCGGCGTGCGCCATGGCGGGCGCGAACGCGAGCGGAAGCGCCAGCGGCAGGGCCGCCAGCGACGTATGGAACTTCATTTCCGAATTCCTCCCTGGGGTGATGGACGGGCTGCGACGATCGCTTGCGCCCAAGTCCTTCGACACCGCGGGAGCTAACTTTAGTAATTTGCATTCACGTTACAGAAACAGTGTGGAAAATTAACTTTAGGTAATCTTCGGCAGATTCCTGCGCGACCGCCACGATCAGGCCCAGCCGCCGCCCACGGCCTTGAACAACCCGACGGTCGCCTGCTGCCGGCGCGTGTCGATCTCGATCGCCTGCCGCTGCGTCCGCAGCGCGGTGGTTTGCGCCGTCACCACGTCCAGGTAACTCACCGCGCCCTTCTCGTACCGCCGCGTTGCCAGCTGCTCGACCTGCGCCGCCTGTTGTGCCGCGCGCTCTTCGGCGGCCGCTTCGTCTCCCAGGTGATGCAGGCGCGACAGTCCGTCCTCGACATCCTGCATCGCGCCCAGCACGCGCAGGCGATAGTCCGCCGTGGCCTGCTCCCACCCGGCCCTCGCTTCGGCAACGCGCGCCCGGTTGCGACCGCCATCGAACAGCGTCAGCAGGACGTTGGGACCGACCGACCAGAACAGGTTGGGCGCGCTGGCCAGGCCCGCCAGCGCGGTGTTCTGGACACCCCCCTGCCCGCCCAGCAAAAGCGAAGGGAAAAAGGCCGCTTTGGCAACGCCGATCCGGCGGTTGGCGGCGAACATCCGGCGTTCGGCCGCCGCCACGTCTGGCCGGCGCTGCAGCAACGTCGATGGCAGGCTGACCGGCACCTCCGGCATGGGCAACGGCGCGGAGGAAGCGGCGATCGAGAAGCCCGACGGTGTGGTTCCGACGAGCGCGGCAATGGCATGTTCGGTCAGCGCACGGGCGTTGCGCAGATCGGCCAGCTGGCCCTGCGCCTCGGCAAGCTGCGTGGCCGATTGCCCGGTTTCCATGCCGTTTGCGATACCGCCCGCGAACCGCCGGCGCGTCATGGCATCGGCGCGGGAATAGGCATCGACCGTCCTTTGCAGCAGATCGATCTCGCGATCGTAGCCGCGCAGGGCGATGTAATCCGTCGCAAGTTGCGCTTGCAGCGAAACCCGCACGGCCGCCAGATCGTCGGCACTGGCCTCCGCATCGGCACGACCGGCCGCGACGCTGTTGCGTACCCGCCCCCAGAGGTCGGCCTCGTAGCTCACCTGCGCGCCCAGCGTATCGGCGGCATAGAGGTCTGGCTGCTTCTGTCCGCGCAGCGGGCGATTGTCCGACTGGCGGTTCTGCGTAACCGTCGCCTGCGCCCCGATCTGCGGGAACAGGCCCGCGCGCACTTCGGCGAGATAGGCCCGCGCCAGATCATAGCGGCCGACCGCCACCGCCAGCGATGGATTATCGGTGGCGAGCCGCGTTTCCAGCGCATCTAGCGTGCCATCGCCGAACGCGGTCCACCAGGTTTGCGACGGCGCCGCATCGCCGGGCGCGGCCGGCGTCCATGAGCCGGCCTCCGCATACGTCGCCGGCACCGACACGGCGGGCGGCTGGTAGGGCGGCGCCATCGAGCAACCCGCCAGCGCGGTCAGCCCCAGCAGCGCGGCCAGCGCGCGACGGTCAGCCATGGCGGCTCTCGTCGACATGGACGGCTTCGCCCGTGGCGATCGAATCCGGCGGGTTGTCGACGATCCGCATGCCCGGAGAAAGGCCGGAAAGGACCTCGACCGTGCTGCCGAGATCGCGCCCCAGCGTGACGCGAACAAGGCGGACTTTCGAATCCGCCCCCACGGTCGCGACCTGGGTGCCAGCGGCGCGGAACACCAGCGCGCTGGAAGGAATTGCCACGGCTCCCGTGCTGCCCGGCAGATCGAACGAAACCTGTGCATAGCCCCCCGCGCGCAGCACCTGCCCCGGATTGTCGGCAACAAGCTGAACCTGCAGGGTCCCGGTCTGCGGATTGATCGCGTCCGACGTGCCGACAAGGCGCGCGGTGAACTGCCGGCCCGGATAGTCGGGCACGGTCAACCGCGCCTGCAAGCCCGGCTTCATCGCCGCCGCGTAATTCTGCGGCACGCTGACGTAGAGGCGGATACGGCTGATGTCGGCGATCGTGAACATCGGTTGCTGGCTGGACGCGCCGGGACCGACAAGGTCGCCAATGTCGGCATTGCGGGCGGTGACCACGCCCGCAAACGGGGCGCGGATGGTGGCATAGGCTTTCATCGCCAGAAGCCGGCCGAGATCGGCCTCAGCGCCGCGTACCGTCGCCACCTGCACGGCCAGATTGCCGTTCTTCTCGTCCGCCTCCTGTTGCGACACCGAATGATCGGTCAACAGGTCGTTCCAGCGGGCCGCCGTGCTGCGCGCAAGACCGGCGCCGGCCCGCGCCCGCGCCAGGGACGCCCGCGCCGCGACGATCTGCTGATCCAGTTCCGGCGTATCGATCCGCCCCAGCGGCGTCCCCAGCCCCACGGCTGAGCCGATGTCGCGATCCCAGGACCGGACGTAGCCCGGCACGCGCGCGAAGATGTGCGCGGTGTTCCATGCCGCCATCGTGCCGGGCAGTTCGAGCTGCCCGTTCGCATCGGCGCCGCGCACGGGGATGAGGTGAACCGTGGGCAGCGAGCGCGCGTCGCTCCACGCCTGCGCGCGGCTGGTGTCGCTGGTGCGGCTGATCATGCCGGCGGCCACCACGGCCAGCGCCAGCGCTCCGGCAACGATCCCGGCGGCTTTCAGCCCCCGTGGGGACGCGGCCGGCGTTTCGGCAAGCCGTTCACTCTGCATGGACAAGGTCTCCCGTGGAAGAATGGGGCGCGGCATCGGGCGCGAGGCGGTCCTTGCGATGCGCGATGGAGAAGACGACCGGCACAAACACCAGCGTGGCGATCGTGGCGCAGATCAGGCCGCCGATGACGGCACGGCCAAGCGGCGCGTTCTGCTCGCCGCCCTCGCCCAGCCCCAGCGCCATCGGCGCCATGCCGATGATCATGGCCAGCGCGGTCATCAGCACCGGACGGAAGCGGGTCGATCCGGCTTCCACCGCGGCGGTCACCGCGTCGCCCACGGCGGCAAGGCGTTCCCGGGCGAAGCTCACCACCAGCACCGAATTGGCGGTGGCAACGCCCATGCACATGATCGCTCCGGTCAGCGCCGGCACCGACAGCGGCGTGTGCGTGGCGAACAGCATCCAGGCGATGCCCGCCAGCGCGGCCGGCAGGGCCGAGACAATCACGGTGGGATCGATCCAGCTCTGGAAGTTCACCACGATCAACAGGTAGATCAGTGCGATCGCGCCCAGCAGGCCAAGAACCAGGCCGACGAACGCGGTGTTCATCGTTTCCACCTGGCCGCGCAACTTCACCGTCGCGCCCTTGGGCAGGTCCGCCTTCGTCGCGTCCAGCACCTTCTGCACATCACCGGCCACGGCCCCCAGATCGCGGCCTTGCGTCGTCGCGTAGACGTCGAACGCCGGTTGAACGGCATAGTGCGAGATCACGGCGGCCGAAGGTTCGCGGTGCATCGTGCCAAGCGCGCCGAGAAGCTGCACGTCGCCGGGCCGGCCGCCGCTGACCGGGATGTTCTGGAGATCGGGGATGGTGTCCGTCCGGTACTGCGGCGTCTGGACGACGATGGGATAGGACACGCCGTTGCGGGGGTTGAGCCAGAACGCGGGAGCAACCTGGAAGCTGCCGGCAAGGTTCACGGAAAGGCTTTTCGTCACGTCGTTCTCGGTCACGCCGACGCGGTCGGCGGCGGTGCGATCGACGTCGAACCGCAGTTCCGGATAACTGCTGGCCTGTTGCAGGCGCACGTCGGCGATGCCGCCCACGTGCTGCATCCGCGCCACCAGTTCGTGCGCATAGGCTTCGTTCTCGCGCACGTTCGGGCCGGTCACCATGACGTCGATGGGCGCGGGCGAACCGAAGTTCAGGATCTGGCTGATGATGTCGGCCGGCAGGAACGAGAACGTCGTACCGGGGAAGACCCGGGGCAACCGTTCGCGCAAGGCACGGACATAGCCCGCCGTGGGCCGGTGCCCTTCGCCCAGCGTGACGAGGATATCGCCGTCCTGCGGGCCGACGCCGCCGGTGTTGGAATAGGCGCGGTTGATCCCCGATACCGGCAGGCCGATGTTGTCCACCACCGACACCAGTTCGTCCTTCGGCACGGTGCGCCGGATCTCGTCCTCGATATGGTCGAACAGCGCCGCCGTTTCCTCCAGCCGCGTGCCCACCGGCGCGCGGACATGCAGGCTGATTTGCCCGGAATCGACGCTCGGAAAGAAGTTGCGGCCCAAGAACGGCACCAGCGCCAGCGATGCCAGGACCACCGCCATGAAGGCCGGGACGAACACCCTGCGCCGCTCCAGCGCGAACACCAGAACCGACACGTAATAGGCGCGCACTTTCTCGAACCGGTGCTCGAACCCCTGCTGGAAACGCCGCAGCGGATGGCCGCGCGGCGCGCGCCCCGCCAGTGCGTCGTGACTCGCCATGATCTCCGCCGTGTGCTGCGAGGCGTGGTCGCGCAACAGGTAGTTGCTCATCGTCGGCACCAGCGTGCGCGACAGGACGAAGCTGGCGATCATGGCGAAGACCACCGCCTTGGCCATCGGCGCGAACAGGAAGCCGGCGACGCCGGGCAGGAAGAACATCGGCACGAAGGCGATGCAGATGCACAGCAGCGACACGAAGGCCGGGCGCACGATCTGCTCCGCGCCGTCCATGATCGCGGCGCGCACGGTCTTGCCCTGCTCCAGATGCCAGTTGATGTTCTCGATGGTGACCGTGGCGTCATCGACAAGGATGCCGACGGCGAGCGCCAGTCCGCCCAGCGTCATGATGTTGAGCGTTTCGCCCGCCGCCGACAACCCGGCGACCGCGGCCAGAATCGCGAGAGGGATGGATGTCGCGATAATGACCGTCGATCGCCAGGAACCGAGGAACAGCAGGATCATCAGCGAGGTAAGGCCTGCCGCGATCACGCCTTCGCGCACCACGCCCGACACGGCCGCCTTCACGAACAGCGACTGGTCCGACAGCAGCTGCACCTTGAGATCGGCGGGAAGCGTCTCCTTGAGCTTGGGCAACAGCGCCTTGACCTGATCGACGATGGCGATGGTCGAAGCGGAGCCGGACTTGAGGATCGTCATCAGCACGGCGCGGCCACCGTCCACGCGCACCTCGTTGCGCTGCGGCGGCGAACCGTCGCGAACATGCGCCACGTCGCGCATATAGACCGTGGTGCCATCGACCGTGCGGATCGGCAGATTGTTGAGCTGATCGACCACTTCCGGGCTGTTGTTCAGCCGGATATTGTATTCGTACTGGCCGATCTTGGCCGTCCCGGCGGGCACGATCTGGTTCTGCGCCGCCAGAGCCAGGCCGACGTCGGTGGCGGAAAGGTGGCGCGCGACCAGAGCCGCCGGGTCGAGATCGATCTGGATCTGGCGTTCGCGCCCGCCATAGGGCGAAGGGATCGCCGCGCCCTGCACCGATGCCAGCGACGGCCGGATGAAGTTCTGCCCCAGATCGAAAATCTTCTGCTCCGACAGCCCTTTCGATGACAGCGCCATTTGCAGGATGGGCACCGTGGAGGCGTTGTAGTTCAGGATCAGCGGCGGGGTGATCCCCGGCGGCATCTGCTTGAGCACCGTCTGCGACACCGACGTGACCTGCGCCGTCGCCGTGCGGATATCCACGCCGGGACGGAAGAAGATCTTCACCACGCCGATCCCGTTGAGCGACTGGCTTTCGATATGGTCGATGTCGTTGACCGTCGTGGAAAGCTGGCGTTCGTAATAATAGACGACCCGGCCCGACATGTCCTCCGGCGGCAGGCCGCGATAGGTCCATACCGCCGCGATCACCGGGATGCGGATGTCGGGGAAAATGTCGGTGGGTGTCCGCACCCAGGCGATCGAGCCGGACAGCACGATCAGGATGGCGAGGACGACGAACGTATAGGGCTTGCTCAAGGCAAGCTTGACCAGTTGCAGCATGGCAGTTCCGCAAATCGCGCTCGCGCAACCAGGGCCGGAAGGGGGGAGGCTGGTTGCGCGAGCGCCAAAGTTTGCCGTGGTCGCCCGTAGCGTGCGCCGCCGGCCGGCGCTTCAATCGCGCCGGCGCGGCCCGAGCGCCAGTGAAATGAATTTCACCTTGCCTGTTGCGCTTCCACAGGCGCGACGATGCGCGCGCGCAGGCCCGGTTCCGCCGGCAGAAGCTCCAGCGCGAAGTGGTGCAGATGCACGATCGCGGCCACCACGCTGAGGCCCAGCCCCGATCCGGGAACAGCCGCGGACGCCACGCCCCGATCATAGCGCCGCAGCACGGCCTGCAACTGGTCCATCGGAATACCCGGACCGTTATCGCACACCTCGATCGCCACGAATCCATCGTCCTTCGCCAGCAGGATCGACACGCGCCCACCCTCCGGCGCGAACTTGATCGCATTGTCGACAAGGTTGCTGAAGGCCTCGAAGATCAGCTTCTCGTCGCAGTACAAGTGCACCGGCTCAGCACCGTCCCATCGCAACGCGATATCGCGCTCCTCGGCGAGCGGGCCGTACAGTTCGACCACCGCGTCCAGCAGCCGATCGATGCGGCTCGTCGCGAAACCCTGGCGGCGGCCGGACGCCTCCAGCTCGGAAATGCGCAGCAACGCCGCGAACCGCGCCAGAACGAGATCAAGATTGGCCATGGCCGCCTCGATCCGCACGACATCCGCCGGTGCCATGTCCGGATCGCGGCTGGCGCGATAGAGCTGGTTGCGCACCCGGGTCAGCGGCGTGCGCAGATCGTGCGCGATCGCGTCGGTGACGGATTTCACCTGGTCGACGGTGCGCTCCACCTCCCCGATCATGCGGTTCACGGTTCCGGCAAACAGGTCCAGTTCATCGCCGCGCCCCTCGATCGGCATCCGTGCTGCCAGCCGGCCCGAACCGATCTCCAGCGCCACGCGCTGCAGACGGTCCACGCGCCGGAGCGGTCCAAGGCTGACAGCGAACCCCGCCGCCAGCAGCAAGGGCGCCACGAACAGGCCGCTGAGGACGAGAATTTCCACCATCCGCCCGCGCAGATCGACGATCGGCCGCACATCGCGGCCGACCATGAGCAGCGCTCCGCCCGGAGTTCGTGCGGCCAGGATGCGCAACGGCCCGCGCACGTCCGGCCCGTCATCGCGCTCATAGGGATGCCCGATGACCAAGGGCGGGCTCGCTCCCATGTCTCCCGCCAGCCAGCGTCCGCCTGGAGAGAGCAGGCCGAAGTGGTTGAGACCGCTGACACTCGTCGCCGATGATTTATCGATTTCCCCCGGCAGGTCCGCCTCCGGCAAGGCCGCCAGCCGCGCGATTTCCGTGCGGAGGATGCGATCGCTACGGTCGTTCAGTTCGCGCTCGGTCAGGCTGTAGATGATCAGCAGCAGCAGAAGCACGCCGACGGTCGCGGCCCCGCCCAGTGCCAGCGTCAGCCGGAAGGTGCTGGTCTTGCGAATGTCGCGCAGATGCGGCCAGTCACCCGGCATCGAAGCGGTATCCCTCCCCCTTCACCGTCGCGATCAGCGACGCGTGCCCAGGTCGATCGATCTTCTTGCGCAACCGCGCGATATGCACGTTGATGAGGTTCGCGCCCGGATCGAAATAATACCCCCACACGCGTTCGAAGATGATCTGCCGCGTGACGATCTCGCCCGCATTGCGCATGAGGAATTCCAGCAGGCGGAACTCCATGTGCAGCAACCGCACCGGATCGCCATCGACGCGCACCTCGCGCCGGATCAGGTCCATCTCGACCGGTCCGCCCCGCAGCATGGCGGCAGCCGTTTCCAGCTGCCGGCGCCGACGCAGCAGGACTTCGACCCGCATCGCCATCTCGTCCGGCGCGAAGGGCTTGATCAGATAGTCGTCGCCCCCGGCGCGCAGCCCGTCGATCCGCGCATCGACGTCACCCAGCGCGCTGATCATCAGCACCGGCGTGACGATGCCGGCGGCGCGCAGCCGCGCCACGACGGCCAGACCATCAAGGCCGGGCAGCATCCGGTCTAGCGTGATCGCATCGAACGGTTCGCGCAGGGCGCGCTCCAGACCGTTCTGCCCATCCGCCTCGGCGTGGACGGTGTGACCGTGCACGCGCAATTCGTCCGCAATCTCGCGCGCCGTTTCGGCATCATCTTCAATGACGAGAATGGAAGCCATGTGCACCGTCGATCGGGCCGCTGCCCTGAAAGCCCGCTCCTCATAGCGAACAGGGCCGGTGCGGCGCACGTTACATCTGCGTCACGTGGTTTGCCGCATTCCGCGCACGGCGCGCGGAGCCAGTCCGCCACGATGCCGCTTGATTTCCTGCGCGGCATCGCGTGAATGCGCGGTCGCACACGGACAGGACACGGCATGACGGACATCCCCGCGCCCGCAAGCGCCACACCCTACGAGACGCTGGGCGGCGAACCGTTCGTGCGCGCGCTTTGCGCCCGTTTCTATTCGCTGATGGATACCCTGCCCGAAGCCGCCGCCTGCCGGAACGTGCATCCGCCGTCGCTGGCCCGGGCGGAAGAAAAACTGTTCGAGTATCTTACGGGCTGGCTGGGCGGCCCGCCGCTCTATACGGACAAGTACGGCCACCCCCGCTTGCGCCAGCGCCACTTCGTCGCGGCCATCGGACCGGACGAGATCGAGGGATGGCTGCTGTGTTTCCATCGCGCATGGAGCGAACTGGCGGAACCCTCTCCGGTGGCAGATGCCATCCTCACCAAGATCGACGCCCTGGGTTGGCACATGCGCAACCAGGCGGGCGCCGCGCCAGTGGCCTGATCCATCGTCCGGAATCCGAATCGGCGCGGCGACGCACGGCGCCCGAATCGATTCTCATGTGTCCCGGCGGCTCGATCGGAACGGGCCGATGGCCCGATGACGGGCAATCCCGATAAAAGTATTTGTTTACAAGTGGTTAACAAACTCTCCCGGAAACACCCCCTAGAGACGAAAAACCCGCCCTCCGGTAGTTGTGTGTAGGGAGAGCGCCTTTTTGCGCTCTACGGGGCTCTGAGGGCAAAATTCGGCCAGGAAGGGCCAATGTTCGCGCGAAAGATGCGCGAACGGGGGGCGTATCGGGCCAAAACGCGCTTTCCTGAACCCGTAATGCATCATCCGTTGCTTGTTGAAGCACTTTCATGCATGTATTCTAAACAAAGCTTCATATCCGCGCGCGGGGCAATCCATGAATGAAATCGTAGCCCAGATCGGCGATCTTGCCGATGCCGGCGAAAAGATGATCGAGCGGCTGCGTCGCAAGGCCTTTCTGCCCGAAAGCCGCAAGGGGCTCAACTTGCGCTTCGGCATTGCCGAAGCGGCGCAACTGCTTGGGTGCTCCACCAACCGCATCCGGATGGCTGAGGACGACGGACGGCTGCCCCCTCCCCCCGCCGGAGAGAATGGGCGGCGCGTGGGCTATACCGTCGAGGAACTGCTCAACATGCGCGAAGTGCTGGGCGCCGCGCCACACCGCGCGCCGCTCGATGTCCCCGCCGTGATCGCGGTGCAGAACTTCAAGGGCGGCGTGGGCAAGTCCACGGTGACGACGCACCTTGCGCACTACTTCGCCGTTCAGGGCTACCGCGTGCTGGTGGTGGACTGCGACAGCCAGGCGACCACCACGACGCTGTTCGGCTTCAACCCGCACTTCAACATCACGCGGGAGGAAACGCTCTACCCGTACCTCTCGATCGATCCGACGCAGGCGGACCTGCTTTATGCGGTGAAGCGCACACCCTGGCCCAACGTGGACCTGATTCCGTCGAACCTCGAGCTGTTCGATGTCGAATACGAGCTGGCAGCCGGCGGTGCGGACGGGCAGTCGGTCCTCGCCGCGCGCTTTCGCAAGCTCAAGGCGGGCCTGATGGACCTCGCGCGCGATTATGACGTGGTGATCCTCGATCCGCCGCCGGCGCTGGGCACCATCAGCCTCGCCGTGATGCAGGCTGCCAACGCCCTGCTGGTTCCGTTGGCCGCCACCACGCCGGACTTCTGTTCCACGGTGCAATTCCTGTCGATGATGGACCAGGTGATCGTACAGCTCGTTTCGGCGGGCATCACCGTCGACTACAATTTCGTCCGCCTGATCTGCTCGAAGTTCGACAGCAACGACCCGAGCCACGCGATGATCCGCACGGTCATGGAGCAGACCTTCGGCCCTGCCCTGCTGCCGGTGCCGATCCTCGAATCCGCCGAGATCAGCCACGCGGCGATGCGGATGATGACCGTGTACGAACTCGAAAAGCCGATCGGCACGCCGAAGACGCACAAGCGCAGCAAGGCCAATCTCGACGAAGCGCTGGGGCAGATCGAACAGCTGGTCCGGCAAGGCTGGGGCCGCGTGGCCCCGGCGCGCGAGGAGGATGTCCTCAATGCCGCATGATCCCCCTTCCCCCCATGGCCTGACGCCATCCAGCGAGAAAATCCATGGCGCGTAAGCAAAGCGACTATCTCGCCGCACTGCTCGCGGACGATGAACCGATTGAGAAATCATCGGAAAATGACCTGATCCAAGCGGAATCGCGGGCGCCGGCCACGCCGCCTGCCCCAATCGAGACCCCACGGGCCGAACGGCTGCGCGGAACCACGCTGCTGGGGCGCGAAAGCGCTCTTGCCCGCGTCGCCAGCGGCGAGGTCCGGCAGGTTACGCAACTGTTGCTCAATCCCGAACGAGTGCGGATCTGGCCCGGGAACGCCCGTTCCTATGGTCATCTGACCGAGGAATCCTGCCGCGAACTGATCGATTCGATCGTGGCGGAAGGAGGGCAGAAAGTGCCCGCCGTGGTCAGGCGCGTCGAGGGTGATCCGGAGCACGATTACGAGGTGATCGCCGGCACGCGGCGGCACTGGTCGATCGCCTGGCTGCGTCGTCATTCCTATCCGGACATGATGTTCGTCGCGCAGGTCGCCCAGCTTGACGACGAGGCGGCCTTTCGCCTTGCCGACCTGGAAAACCGGGCGCGCAAGGACGTCTCGGACCTCGAGCGCGCGCGCAACTACGCCCAGGCGCTCAAGGATCATTACGGCAACCACCAAACGCGGATGGCCGAGCGCCTCAAGCTGTCCAAGGGCTGGCTTTCCAAGATGCTCAAAGTCGCCGCCCTGCCCGACGATGTGGTCGCCGCGTTCGCCTCCCCGGCCGACGTGCAGTTGAAACCGGCGTACCCGCTGGCGCAGGCGCTGGACGATCGCGGGGCCGCGCAAGCCATTCACCGCGAAGCTAAGGCGCTCGCCCGGCTTCAGGACGCCCGACGCAAGGCGGGCGATGCCACGCTTCCCGCCGCGGAAGTGCTTCAGCGGCTGCTCACGGCTCCGGTGGGCGACAAACGCCCTGCCGGACCGCTTGCCGAATGGGTCAACCCCCGCACGCAGCGCGCGGCGGTTTCGGTCCTGTCGTCCAACCGGCAAGGCGCGACAGTGCGCCTGCACGCGGGTTCGGGATCGAACATCGAAGACCTGCTGAAGGGCATCCGCGATGTGCTGGAAAGACTGGCGGCGGACGGCAAGGGCGTACAGGCTTGAGGCCGTGCGACCGCTTTCCGTCGGCCCGCGGATGGCCCCTGCCCCGTCCTGATTGCAGGAACGCGCGCCGCATTGCCGCTCCGGTTTCCCCGGGGAAACTTTCTCCGTGAGCCGGGTGCGCAAGTCTGGCGAGTCAGACCAGTTCGACCTGTTTCTTCCCTACATCGCCGACCTCCCCTTGCGCGATCAGCGCGAGATGATGGAGCGGCCTTTCTTCAGTCTCGCCAAGTCGAAGCGCCTCAAGCCGATCGACTACACCTCCCCCGACGGGAAGCTGTGGGTGCATGTTTCGGCCAACCCGGACTACGGCATGGCGACGATCTGGGATGCGGACATCCTGATTTATTGCGCCAGCGTGCTTGCCGACATGGCCAGGCGTGGCGTGAACGACGTGCCGCGCAAGCTGCACATCATGCCCTACGACTTGCTGCGCGCGATCGACCGGCCCACCACGGGACGCGCCTACGAGCTGCTGGGCCAGGCGCTCGACCGGCTTGTCGCCACAACAATCAAGACCAACATCCGCGCCGAAAACCGGCGTGAAGCCACGTTCTCGTGGCTGGATGGCTGGACCCAGCTGGTCGACGAGAAGACCGAACGGTCGCGCGGCATGACCCTGGAGCTATCCAACTGGTTCTGGGAGGGCGTGATGATGAAGGGCGGCGTCCTGTCGATAGACCGCGCCTACTTCAAGCTTACCGGGGGCCGCGAACGATGGCTCTACAAGGTCGCGCGCAAGCACGCAGGCGGCGCCGGCGACGACGGGTTTGCCATTTCGATGCCGGTGCTGTTCGAGAAAAGCGGTGCCGAAGGCGAATACCGCCGCTTCAAGTTCGAGATCGTCAAGCTGGCGGAAAAGAACGCCCTGCCCGGCTACACACTGTCCATCGAACCCGGCAAAAATGGCGAGCCGCTGCTGCGTGCCACGCGTACCGATGGCAAGGATGGAAGCAGCCGCGCGGCATCCCATCCGGCAGCCGCGATGGTTTCCCCGGGGAAACACCCCTCCCCTGCTCCGCTTTCGCCCTCCCCCCTCCCCAAAGTGGCAACGGCTCCCGCACCGTCAGCGCCAGATCGCCTCGCTCCGACCGACAACGACGACGACATGGTGATCGATGCCGGCGCGCTCGTCCGGACTGCCCTTGCCGGTCTGACCAGCGCCTCGACCCGGGGCTTCGTTACCGGCGAAACCGCGGAGTATCTGCGCGAAACCTGCCCCGGCTGGGACCTCTACGCCCTGCATGCGGAGTTCGAACGCTGGGTCGATGCGGACCCGGAACGTACCCCCGCCAACTGGCAGCGCGCCTTCATCGGCTGGGTCAAACGCCATCACGCCAAGAACCGGAACAGCCTGCGCTGAGTTCCGAGCCGGGCGCAACACCCGCCCGGCTTCTCCTCCAGCCCCGCCTTCCCGATCGCGCGAGAAGGGGGGGAGGGGAGGGGGCCTGTTCGGTTTCTTCAGCGGACCGACGGTCCTTCCGCAATTCGCCCCCTGCTGCGAAAGAGCGCCACCAGATCCAACGCGCCGCAACGCCGATTCCGCGCGAGCTTCCTGCCTCCAACGCAGACCAACGCGGCATTGCTCTTGCTAATGCCCGTTCCCGAAGTGTCGGGCGGGCCAAAGGCAGGCATCGCATTCCCCCACCCACCCGCATGCCGATCTCGCGGTTTTGAACCTTGATTCGGACTCGTTCGCCGGAATTGATTCAAACCTGCGCGGCAGGGATCGATCGGTACGTGATCTTCGATCTATCAGGAACGGGAGTTCGGCAGCCTTCGATCCATCGGGAACGCAAGCACGATCCTTCGAGAACGTAATGTCGTTCCTTCGGGAACGGATTAGCGGCACATCGGGAACGCGCGCATCACGCGACTCGCGCGGAAACAACGAGTCGGAAGGCTGCTCTGCAGCTTTAACTCTTCTAAAGGCGTTTAACCCTATCTAACGCCGCCGGAAATTTCATACTGAAATAGATTCCGGAGAATGCCCGTCCGGCAAGCGCCACCATAATCACGATTGTCAGGGGAGGGGAGGGGATGCGCCGGCTGCGTGCTTTTCGTCCAGGTGGCGCAGCAATCGCAGCAGACGCGGGCCGGCGACATAACCTCCGCCCGCGCCCCGCGCGAGATAGCCTTCCGCCACCAGAGTTACGACCTGCCGGTGCGCGGTTGCCGGCGGAATGGCGAGATCGCGCGCGATATCCGCAATTGGCCGGCCCACACCGTCTATCAGCACGGCGTCGAGCGTTGCCAATGTCCGCTTGAGCGAACTGATGTGCGGCGTACCAGTTCTCATAATATGAGATCGTATCATCTCGTGCACGAATGCCAAGAGGGAAGGGGGAGGGCAGCCATGCGCGCCAAACGCGCTCATGCCCCTCGGGCGAACCTCAACGGTCGGTCCGTGGCGATTTCCGGGCGCCAGCCATGGCAGGATTCATCAAGGCCGCGCGGATATGCACAGTCGCCGCGTGCGACCCGTTTGGCGCGGCCGCAAGCAGGCCTTGGACGGGGGCAGGGCGCGGGTCGACCGTCGGTTGGACCAACCCGCGCTCCGCGTCAGAACGTAGCGATACGGGCGACGAGGCGGACGGACCGGCCGGGCATGACCACCAGGTCCTTGTTGAAGGCGGTGGCGTAGCGCTGCACATCGTTGGTCAGGTTCTGGCCGACGATCGAGAACTCGACGCCAGGATGCGCCTTGAACGGCCGCGCGGTGACATGCGCGCTGAGGGCGTTGTATCCGTCGGTCGGGGTGTCGAACGCGCCGTAATCGTTCTGGCGCCCGTAGTGGATCAGCAGCATCCCTGCGTCGAACCGGGGGCTGGTCCAGTCAACCCCGCCGCCGATTCGGTAGGGCGCGATGCGCGGCACGTTGTTGCCGTCATCCAGCGTGGCGCGGGTATAGTCCCCCAGCACGCGAGCCGTGAGCACGCCCTTGCCGCTTTTCAGCAGGTCGTAGGTCGCTTCGGCCTCCACCCCGCGGAAATGCGCCCCCTGCTGGCGATAGAACACCTCGCGCAGGTCGTTGCCGTCGCCGACCAGGCAGTTGCCGTCATCGTCGCAGGTCCGCCCCGTAAGATCGCCGTAGATGTAGTTGCGGAACCATGTGCTGTAGAGGCTGCCGTCGAGATGGAACGGCCCCTTGTTGACGCGCAGGCTCAGTTCCAGCGCATTGGCGCGCTCGATCCGGAGGTTGGGATCGCCGGTCTCGTAAGTCTGTGGCCCGTCGTGCCCGCCGCGCGCGAACAGTTCGGTCAGCGCCGGGGCGCGGCCGGTGCTGGAGAACGTGGCCCCCAGCTTCACGCCGTCGGTGGCGGTGAACAGCAGGCCCAGCGCGCCGCTGACCGGCGTGTAGCTGCGCGTGGTGAACTGGTCGGTGTTCGGCGTGCCGGTGATGTGGACGTTTTCCACGCGGCCGCTGGCTTCGAGATGCAGGCGTTTCGCCAGTTCGACCTCGGTGAACAGATAGCCCGCGAAATTTTCCGACGTGGCGGGGGAGAGGTAGGAGCTGTCCTGCCCGATCGCCGAGAAATTGCGGTGCTGGTATTCGAAACCCAGCGCCGTGTTGCTGATCGGCCCCAGGCGGTTGAGCAGCAGTTCGCTGCGCATGTTGTATTCCTTGTTCTTGAACGTGGTGTTCACCGAACCGTCGGGGTTCTTCTCCTGGTGCTGGTAATCGCCGTAGCTGCCGTCAATGTTGAGCGACTTGAACAGGCCGGTGCCCAGATCGAACACATCGCGCGTGATCACCTTGGTCTGGCGCATGTCGATATAGGTGGTGTCGCTGGGAATGCCGTATTGCGCGTCGTAGTGCGTCACCGCCAGCCCGACATGGCTGCCGCCGTCCTTGAGGAAATAGGAGCCGCCAACCGATCCGCCCCAGCCATGGAAGAACGAGTTGGCCTGCTGGCCCAGCGGCGTGTCGTAATCATCGGTGTGCCGGTAGTACCCATCGGCGTGGAGCGCGAGATTGCCGGCCCTGGCATCGACCAGCCCCGCGACTTCCGCCGCGTTGTTGACGCTGCCATAGCTGCCCGTCAGCTCCGCGTTGAGCGGATCGGCGGGAAGGCTCATCGGCACGCGGTTGTTCAGCGTGTTGATCACGCCGCCGATCGCCTGGCTGCCATAGCGCAGCGTGGCCGCGCCGCGCACCACTTCGATGCTGCGCGCGGAGAGCGGATCGATCGGCGTCCCGTGGTCCGGGCCGATGTCGGACACGTCGGAAATGCTGGTGCCGTCTTCCAGCAGGCGCACGCGGTTCGAATCCATGCCCCGGATGATCGGGCGCGAGGCGCCAGAAGCGAAGCCGGAGGCGGAGACGCCGGGCACGGTCTGCAGCGCGTCGGCAATGCTGGCGCCACCGGCCTGGCGGATCTGGTCCGCATCCACCCTGGCCGGGATCGAAGGCGTTTCATCCTGCGTGTGGCGGAACGGGGTGGCGGTTACGATGATCGCGGGATCGGCCGTGCCGCTCGCCGGGGCGGAAGCGTCATCGGCGAGGGCGGGAGAGGCCCCCAGCAGCACGGACAGCAGCGAGCCGCCGGCGAGGAGGAAGGGGTAGCGCATGACAGCGTCCTTTCAAGCAAACGCATTCTCACTGTCATGGATCGCAAACGTGGGGTCGGGCGGGGGCATATCCGGATCGCCGCAATGTTACAAGATAACATATCAAAATGCGGCGAATGCCTGAAGGCGATTTGGTTCTGGTCATTGGAGGAGGCCGCAACCGAGATCGAGGCGAGGCGAAACGAAGGGAACTTCTGCGCGACCCGGACGTCACACCCACCGATGTTCAGGCGCGGGCGCCCGGGGTAACACCGCCTTCTACGGCAATGCGCACCATCTCCGATGCGCGTCCCGCACCGAACTTCTTCATGATCTTGCCGCGACAGGCCTCGATCGTGCGTGCGCTAACCCCAAGCCGCTGCGCAATCTCCCGGCTCGATTGCCCTTCGACGACGCCCTGGACGATGCTCTTTTCCCGATCGGACAACAAACCCACCTTGTATTGCGCAATGGAATCACCCGCGTGATTCCAATTCACCCGGGCGATTGCGTCGTCCACCGCACCGGTGAACTCGGCGTCCGTAAAAGGCCAGACAAGGTAGGATTTTGCGCCGTTGAGCGCCGCCGTAATGATGCGCTGGGCGTCCATGTCGCGACAATAGGCAACGATCGGCAACCGTTGCCCCTTTATCGCTATCTTCAGCGCGGCGTCGGCGATCATGTCGTTGCGATCATGGACCAGGAACACGGCGTCATCATGAGCCATCCGGACCGCTTCATCGACGGAATCGAAAGGTTCGGCATGAAATCCGCGCGAGAACAGATGACTGCACATCTGCGCGCGGCACCCCTCCCTGTCGTCCACAACATAGATTTTCTGCATTGTGACAGTAATCCTACGAACCCCCAACGTGCCTGAAAATATCGTCCATTTCGGCGAAGTCTTTGATCGTTATCAACAATAACATCCGTCATGGATCTGTTTGTTTTGTAAATGTTTTCTTTAAAATCAAAGTCCGGCGCGATTCGCGTCATCCGGTCAATGATTCAGATCAAAACAAGCGCCACCACCTGTGCTATGCTCTTCTACACACAGGATAAGGGTATTGCCCTTGTGGATAAAATTACGCGTTTTCAAAGTAATACGGGTCGATGGCAAGGTAGCGGAGGTTGTTGAAACCCGGGCGTCCGACGCTGCGCGACAAGGCGCAGATTCGCAGACATGCCTTTTTCTGAGCGATGGCACAGAGGTGATGCGCGATGACGCTGGCGGTCTTTTCCTTTCGACCACCGGTGAAAGGCTGATGATCCTGGACGAGGGTGATCCGGCGCACGGCTCGCCGAACTAGCCCGCGTGCCTGCGGCCTTGCGAGAACATGGGCCCGGAGGCGTGGGGGTCACGGCGATTTGCGGTATGGCAACTGCGCTGATTGGGGCATGCCCTACAAAGTTCCACCGAATTCACCAGCCAGCCATCGAGCTTGCTTAGCTGAATCCGTTCGTAGAACTGAAAGCCCAGGCGCCCGTTCACCTGCCAGCGGACTTCGGCCGGGCGTTGCAGGAAGTTCTTGATGGACACCATGATCTGCGTGCCATGCGGGAATGTGCGTGGCGTCTTCAGAGTGACGCCGCCACCGCCCGGCGTGATATCGATCAGACTGGCTTCCACTTCCAGCGCCGCGGTCGAAAGCAGCACGCGCGCGCACCGCTGGATGCGCGGGGTGGATCGGCGCGCATCCTTCGGCGTCGTTGCGGACAGGACGTTTTCCACGTCGATGCAGCAATCGAACTGCACGCCAGCCGTCCCGGGCCGCACCCAGCGCACCGTGGCGTCCACCGACAGGCTGCCGCCGAATTCCAGCACAACCCGATCGTCCACGCGCAGCGCCTGCTGCGTCCGGATCTGGGCACCGGACGATGATACGTCCCGCACAAGGCACATGTCATCGGCATCGCCACCAATGAGCCTTGCCACCAGCAGCACCGAATGGGACCGTTGCGATGCCCTTCGCCCCAGCGGCCCGTCGGTCATCGTCCCGGGCTGCAACTCGGCGGGTTTCAGAAAGTCGATTGCGGTCGGCATGGAACACCTCTCCGGTTCATCACGCCGCAAGGATACGCCAAGCAAGAAATGAATTCGTAATCGCACCTTGCGGTTAAATGAAATGGAAAAACGTTGAAATATTAATCATCGATGAGGTTGATTTTTCTTATAAAATCCCTGTCTATTTTTGAGATCGTTATGAAATTCACTGGTTAATTGCTGGCCCTTCGAAACGACTCGCCAACATATCGATATCGATCATGAAGCGGGTGCCCCCGGGGGTGACGGCATCGCCCAGCAGGCCGGACAGGGCGCGCAACTGCTGGCCGATCAGATCGATCGCCTGCAGTTCGCGCAGGTGGTTGGCGATGACGTTCGCGTCGGCGCACAAGCGTGTTCCCAGCGCTTCCACATCCTCGCTCAGCTCCAGCAGCACGTCCGCCGCGACGCGGACATGCGCATGTCCCGATGCTCCGTTCATGCCGCACACCCCAACTCTTCCGGCGCATCCTCAAGAATGGCCTCAAGGTTAAGCACCATCACCATCCGGTCGCCAACCGTCGCAAGCCCTTCGAGAAATGGTACGATCGCCTCCAGCGATACCGCCGGCGGCGGCTGCATCGCATCGGACGGCACGGTCACGATATCGCTCACCGAATCCACGATCAGCCCGCGCGCCTGGCCGCGCACCTGCGTGACGATGATCGCGTGGCGCGGGGAGGCGTCGGTAACCTGCCAGCCCAGGCGCGCGCTCAGATCGATTACCGGCAGCACGCTTCCGCGCAGATTCACCACACCCGCGACATAGTCCGGCACGCGCGGCAGCCGGGCGGCCGGCGTCCAGGCGCGGATTTCGCGGATCGCCATGATGTCTATGCCGAAGATCTGTCCGGCCACTTCGAAAGTAATCAGTTCGCGATGCATGGCTCGCTCCTTCTGTCCATCAATGCGCAACACGCCGCACGGCGGCCACCAGCTTTTCGGCGTCGAACGGTTTCACGATCCAGCCGGTGGCGCCGGCATCGCGGGCGCGCGCCTTCTTCTGGTCCGAACTTTCGGTGGTCAGCACCAGGATCGGCCGATCGCGATGCCGGCTCCCGGCGCGCAGGCGCTCGATCAGCCCGAAGCCGTCAAGGCGCGGCATGTTGATGTCGGTAATGACGACGTCGGCCTCGTTGGCGGCCAGCCATTCGAGCGCGGCCTGGCCGTCTTCGGCCTGAACGACGCTGAAGCCGTGGCTGCTCAGCGCGTGGTTCAGCAACGCGCGCATGCTGGCGCTGTCATCTACAGTCAGAACGCGGGTCTGTTTGTTCATGGGCGGGACTCACTTTCAGAAGAGTTCGACATCGCCGTTGGCGCGGCGCGGTCTGGTTTCAGGCACTTCGTGCGGGGCAAGGCTGTTCACCACATGGCGGCAGCGGACCTGTCCCCGCACCGGACGAAAATCGACGCGGCGGGCGTTGGAGCCGCCAAGGTCTGCGTGCTGCAGCACGATCCGTTCGCGTTCCAGAAAGTTGCGCGCGAAATCCGCGTTCGCCGTGCCGATGGCTTTCATCCCGGTTCGCAGGTTGGCTCCGCCGTAAAGGTGCGCGCGCAAATCCGCCTTGCAGGCGCCCTGCGCCAGCATCTCGTTGATCAGCATTTCCATCAGATAGGTGCCGTAATGCACGTCGATCCTGCCGCCACCGTGCGCGCTGGGCGGCTCGGCCAGCAGGAAGTGGTTCATGCCCCCGACCCCGGCCAGAGGGTCAAAGAGGCAGGCGGCAACGCAACTGCCCAGGACGGTGCTGAATTCGTCACGCGGATCGCTGGTTGCGCGCGCATCGCCCTGCAGGATCGTTACCCGCCGCATCTCCTGCATCGGGGGGAAGGGAGCATGGTGCATGGTCATGCCGCGCCTCCCGCAAGCAGGTGATCGGCGATGCGCTCGATCGGCGCCACGACACGCGCCGCGCCAAGCGAGATCGCCGCACGCGGCATCCCGAACACGATGGACGTCGCCTCGTCCTGCGCGATGGTTTTCGCGCCGGCCCGTGCCATCGCCAGAAGGCCTTGCGCGCCGTCGCAGCCCATGCCCGTCAGCACGGCGCCGGCAGCGCGCGCACCCACGGTCTGCGCGGCCGATTGCAACAGCACATCCACGCTGGGCAGGTGCCCCGCAACCGGATCTCCGGTCCGCAACTTGATGCATGGCGTGGCCGTTCCGCCAATGCGCATGTGGCGATGATCGCCCGGCGCGATGTAGACACGGCCCGGATGCATCGGCATGTCCGGTTCAGCCACCACCACCTCCGCATCACAGATGGCGTTCAGCGAATTGGCGATCGCCGGCACGAACCGGGCGTTGACGTGCTGCACGATTGCGGTGGGAGGGCAATCGGCCGGAAAGCCGCGAAGCAGCGTCTGCAGGGCCTCTATGCCACCGGTCGATGCGCCGATCGCGATCAGGGCCGGTCGTGCCGTACCACCGCGGGCGACCTCCCGGCTTGCCATCGCCCCGCCATCCCGCGCTTGCCGGGCCCCGCTGAATCTGACCTGCGCGGCCTCGTGGATCAGATCGGGCAGAGCATCGCCACCGGTCCGGTCCACCGTGATGTCCGCTTTCGAACAGCAGGCGACAGCCCCGAGCATGAGCGCCCGGGCGGTAACCTCGGCGCCCTTGGTGGTCGCCCCGGACACGATGATGACTGGCGTGGGCCGCAGGGTCATGATCTTTTCCAGGAAATCGAGCCCGTTCATCCCGGGCATCTCGATGTCCAGCGTTACCACATCGGGATTCAGGCGCTTTATCAGGTTGCGCCCCTCGACAGCGTTGGCGGCGGCGCCGACCACCTCGATCCCCGCTTCGCCCGACAATCGGGACAGCAGCAGGGCCCGCATCGTGGCGGAATCATCGATTACCAGGACACGAATGGTCATGCCGCGGCCTTTCGGTAAATAGTGGGGCCTACCGGCCGCAGGATGCGCGCCGCCGGTCCGGTCACGCGCTCGCTGTGCCCGATGTAAAGGTAGCCCCCCGGAGCAAGAGCATCGGCAAACCGTGCCACGAGCTGCTCCTTCGTCTCTGCATCGAAGTAGATCATCACGTTCCGGCAAAAGATGACGTCGAACGGGTGCCGCATGGGCCAAGGCCCCAGCAAATTGAGGATGCGAAAGCGCACCAGCGCGCGCGTCAGGTCGCTGAAGGTCGCCATCCCGTCGGCTTCCTGCGTCCAGCACCGGCGCAGTTCCTGGGGTACCGGTTCCAGATCCTTGGCCGGATAGGTCGCCGCTTCGGCTTGCCGCAGGACATGCGGGGCAAGATCCGTTGCCAGCATCTTCAGATCGCGCCCGGCCAGCCTTCGTCCGGCAAGTGGCTCGCTGCCCAGCAGGGTCATGGCCAGCGACCACGTTTCCTCGCCGCTCGAACAGCCCGCCGACCACAGCCTTGCGCCGCGCCCCGCCTCCAGCGATGCGACGAGCGCCGGCCTGACCTGTTCGGCAAAATGCGCGAAATGGTGCGGTTCACGGTAGAAGAACGTGTGGTTGGTGGTCAGCGCGGCCACCGCGCGGGCTTCTTCCGCCGCATCGGTGCGCAACCGTGCAACGTAGTTTCCGAAACTGCCGCATCCTGTTTCGCGCACCAGCGGCGCGAGCCGCGAATAGACCAGCATGGCCTTGCCTTCCGGCAGTATGATGCCGGCATGGGCATAGGCGATATCGGACAGCGCCCGGAAGTCGACCACCGAATAGATGGCCGGGCTGATACCGGGCAGTGGTTCGGCAAAACCGGCGTGCGCGGCGCTCATGCTGCCTGCCTTTCGGAAAGGATGTTCATCGCGCCGGCCGCAAGGCCATCGACATCAAGGATCAGCGCAACCTGTCCGTCGCCAAGGATCGTCGCGCCGGCGACGCCTTCGACCTGGTGAAAGTGCGTATCCAGGCTCTTGATGACGAACTGGCGCTGATCGTGAATGTGGTCGACCAGCAGCGCCGCCTTGCCCGCCGCTTCGGTATCGACCACGACCAGGACACCCCGTTCGCCGTCCGGCGCGGACCCGCCGATTCCGATCGTCTCGCCCACCGGCAGAACCGGGATGTAGCGTCCGCGCAGGTTGATCATGTGGCGACCGCCCATCGCTTGCAGATCGCCCGGTTCCGGCCGCAGGCATTCGACGATATGGGCCAGCGGCACGACCATGGTCTCGTCACCAACCCCGACGACCATGCCATCGGCGATGGCCAGCGTCAGAGGCAGCGTGAGCGTGAACGTGGTGCCTTTGCCGAAATGGGATTCGATCGTCACGCGACCGCCGAGATCCTTCACGTTCTGACGCACCACATCCATGCCGACGCCCCGCCCGGAAACGCTGGTGACGCTGGCGGCGGTCGAAAAGCCGGGCGCGAAAATCAGGTTGTCGATCTCTTCCGGCGAAAGCTGCGCGTCGGCCGAGACCAGCCCTTGCGCCACGGCCTTGGCCAGCACGCGTTCGCGATCGATACCGCGTCCGTCATCGGCGATCCGGATCAGAATGCGGCCCGACCGATGCTCGGCCGACAAGGTCAGCGTGCCATCGGCCTCCTTGCCGGCGGCAAGCCGCTCCTCTGCGCTTTCGATACCGTGATCGACCGCGTTGCGGATCAGGTGGGTCAAGGGTTCGCCCAGCCGTTCGATCACGGTCTTGTCGAGCTCGGTCGCTTCGCCCGACAGCGACAGACGGACATGCTTGCCCGTGGACGCCGCCAGTTCGCGCAATATCCGGGGCACGCGGCTGAAGACCGTGCCGATCGGCTGCGCGCGGATCGACATGGCGCTTTCCTGGATGTCGCGCGTCAGGGAATCGAGCAGGGTCAACTCCTCGCTGGCGGAAATTCCCTGGTTCGCCATGCGCTGCGCCACCATCGCCTGCGCGATCACCAGTTCGCCCACGGAATCGATCAGCCGGTCGAGCTTGGCCAGGTCGATGCGGATGGTCTGCCCTGCGACAGCCGCCGGAGACGCCGCGGCGGCCGTATCTGCGGCAGCGGCCGCCGGGGCGCTGTCGGCCGGCTGCGATCGGGATTCGGCAGCCTGCTTCACGCTCACCGCCGGCAAAGCGCTTTCGATACGCGGCGCCGGAATGGCCGCATCGTTACCGATCGCGATCGAACAATCGTCTCCCACGAAATCGAAGATGTCACGCGCCTCTGCCTCATCGACATGCGCGGGCATGCGGAACGTCCAGCCAAGGTATCCCTGCCCGGGGACAAGCAGGTCGAGTGGCGGGACGTTCGCCGTGTCGCACAGGATGCACTCCCCGCCGAGGCTTGCGACTTCGCGCAGCAGCAGAAGAGGTTCGCCGCCGTTGAGCATGGCTCCGGCATGCGGACGCACATGCAACAGCCAGCCCTCGGCCGCTTCACCCGCTTCCGCGGTTGCCGCCTCATCCACCCCCACAAGGTCGTCCAGCAGCGAATCAAGGTCGAAATCCAGCTCTGCATCGTCTGCCGAGGCGGCCGGTCCGCATTCATCGACGGCCACGGCCACCGCCTCCTTTGCCGGCGTCGCGCCACCGCCACCCTGCGCGGCGGCCAGCTCCGCAACGACCGCGGCATCGTCGACATCCGGCGCGCCCTCGCGCACCGCCGCGACATGATCGCTGAGCACATCCAGAGCGCGAAGGAGCAGATCAACCAGACCCGGCGTCAGGTCGACCATCCCTTCGCGCACATCCGAAAGCAGCGTTTCGAACGTGTGCGTATAGGCCTGCAGCGCGGCAAACCCGAAAGCGCCGGCGCCGCCCTTGATCGAATGCACCGCGCGAAAGATCGCGTTGACGGTCTCGGCGTCGTGCGTCCCCGCCTGGCACGCGGCAAGCCCGGCTTCGGCGGCCGCCAGCGATTCTTCGCATTCGACGAAGAATATCTGCTGAAGTTCCTCGTTCGTCATGCCGGTTCACTTTCGTTCAGGATAGCGGCGAGTCCCGCCATGCGCGCGATTTCGGACAGGGCTTGCGACGGCATGATGCGAACGGTGTCGCTGGTCTTGCGCGCGCTGATGACAAGCTGCAGCAGGGCCTGGCTGACGTGCGTCACCTGCGCGGCGTCGATCGTCAGCGGACCTGTGCCGACCGCCGCGACAAGATCGGGCAGCAAAGCCTCTACAGTCGCGCGATCGCAGCGGGGGGGAAGCGGAAATGTCTGCATGATGAAACGGGGTCCTTTGCGGGCTGGCGCGGCTCAGAATTCGGACCAGTCGTCTGCCTGGTCGGCGACAGCGGCCGCCGGTTCGGAAGCGAGAGCAAGATTGCCTTGCACCCTGGGTATCGACGGGATTGCGGGCCTGGATCCCGCCGCCGGGCGATAGGCGGGACGGTCTTCGCTTTCGCCCATGCGGAACCGGTCCACCAGCGCGGTCAGTTCATGCGCTTCGCTGGCGAGACTGCGCGCCGCGGCCGTGGCCTGTTCGACCATCGCCGCGTTCTGCTGCGTCATGCGATCCATCTCGCCCACCGATGTGTTGACGTGGCGCAGATTCTGCGCCTGCTCGTGCGCGGTATCGGCAATCTCCGTAACCAGCGCCGAGATCTCACCGACACCCCCGACGATCCTTTCAAGCAGGCCGCCGGCTTCACCCACCAGCATCACGCCATCGGCAACCTGCCGCGAACTCTGGGTGATCAGTTCCTTGATGTCGCGCGCGGCGTTGGCGGAGCGCTGGGCCAGCGCCCGCACTTCGTTCGCCACCACGGCGAAGCCCTTTCCGGCATCGCCTGCGCGCGCCGCTTCAACCCCTGCGTTCAGCGCGAGCAGGTTGGTCTGGAAAGCGATGCCGTCGATCACGTTGATGATCTGGCTGATTTCGCGCGCGGACGACTCGATCGCGGACATCGCCTCGGTCGCCCGCGTCACCACCTCGCCGCCTTCGCTGGCTTCGCGATGCGCGGCCCCGATGGTCTGCTGCACTTCGCCGGCGCGTTCCGCCGTCGACACCATCTTGCCGGTGATCTGGTTCATGGCCACCGCCGTTTCTTCGAGGCTGGCCGCCTGGCGTTCGTTGCGCTGGGCAAGATCGTCCGACGCGGCCCGGATTTCCGATGCTCCGACCAGCACCCCGGCGGCCGCGGCCCGCACCGACTGGAGCGCGGTGGCAAGGGCTTCGGCCGCCGCGTTGAAATCCCGCCGGACGGCATCGTACGCGCCGGGGAAGGGCTTCTCGAGACGGAATTCCAGATTATTGGCCGCAAGGTGCCCCAAGCCGTCGCTGAGGCTGTTGATGATTTCGCGCTCCTCGGCGGCGCGGCCTTTGCGCAGTTCCAGTGCATTGTTGCGAAAGATCGCCATCGCCTTGGTCATCCGGCCAACGCAATCGCGGTATTCGGTGAAGCGGACCGGCGCATCGACATCGCCCGCAGCCAGCGCCTCCATGCGTTGCACGGTCTGGACATAGGGCGTGCAGATCGCGCCGCGCGCGTATGCCAGGATCGCCACCGCCGTCACCGCAAGGGCCAGCGCGGCCGCCATCACCGGGGCGCTGCCGCCGGCGGCGAGCACCAGAATCACGCCAGCGCCGGAAAGCGCCGCCTGAATAGAGATCAGAACGGCGAATTTCGTGCGGATCGGCGCGTCTTTGACAAACCAGTCTAACATCGGACCTCCTGCACCAGCCCCATCCCGACAGCGCCATCTGGACGCGCGGGACTTGCGGTGTGGTGCAGGGTTTATCCCTACGTAATGAACGCAAGGCCCTGTTCGGGGATCGTAAATCTACGATCAGGCGGCAGCGGTTTGCTTGCTTTTTATGGTTAGAAGGGACCCGTGCCCTAGCGGCTGACGAATCCACCAATACGTTGAAATGAAAGACTTATGCCATGCATGACGCAAGGGTTCTCGTGGTCGACGACTCCGCAGCGATGCGCGCCCTCTTTTCCGATCTGCTGGAACAGTCCCGCAACGTCCGGGTCGTGGGAACCGCCGCTAACGTCAACGAAGCGCGCGAACAGATCGAGCTGCTGCGTCCCAACGTCCTGACGCTCGACGTGGAAATGCCGGGCATGAGCGGGATCGAGTTTCTCGAAGAGATCATGGACAGCAATCCCATGCCGGTCGTCATGCTTTCCAGCCTGACGCAAAGCGGTGCCGTGACGACGCTGCGGGCCTATGAGCTGGGCGCGGTGGAATGCTTTCCGAAGCCTTTGAAAGTCAGCCCTGAACAGTTCGCCAAGAACGTCAGCAAGCTTGGCAAGATCGTGCTGGCGGCCGCCAACAGCAACGTGCGCCAAAAACGGCCCCATCACGTGAATCGCTGGCACAAGGAGCAGTTCCACTGGAACGGCACGCTGATCGCCATCAACGCATCGATGGGCGGGTTCGAGGCCCTGACGGATCTGTTTGCCGCTTATCCGCCCAATTGCCCGCCGACGGTAGTGGTTTTGCAAGCGGAACCCGAAGTGGCCAATGCGTTCATCCAGCGGCTGAACACCGAACTGGCCTGCACCGTAACGCCCGCAAAAGACGGTACGCCGCTGCTCCAGGGCGGCATCTACATCGCTTCCGATCCGGATTTCCACGTCGTGCTGGAAGCGGGCGAACCGGCGCAGTTGCGCCTTCTGGCGAGAGAGCCGGCCAACGGGGTTCGCCCGTCGGCCGACCTTCTGTTCGGAACGATCGCCCGCGCAGGCGTGCCGGCCATCGGCATCATGCTGTCCGGCCTGGGGCAGGACGGGGCCAAGGGCCTTTTGCTGATGCGCAACGCGGGCGCCGAAACGTTCGCGCAGGAACGAGGCAACGCCATCGTGCCCGAGGCCCCCACCGCGGCGATCAACCTGAACGCGGCCACGCACGAACTGCCAGCCGACCAGATAGGCGCCGAAGCCATCAAGGCCTGCACAGAAAAATAGACCTGCAAACGTCTCAACCGATCGCGAAGGACCACTCATGAGCAATATCAACGTAAACGAATTCGTGAACGAGCGCGTCGATTTCTTCGGTATCGACGATGCCGATTATGGCAATTTCGCCAAGATTGCCGAAGCGCTGGCCCGTCATGCCCCCGCCGCGCTCGATCGCTTCTACGACAAGGTCGGAGCGACTCCCAAGACGGCGGCCTTCTTTTCGTCGCGGCAGGCGATGGACCACGCCAAGGGCAAGCAGATCGCGCATTGGGCGGCGTTGTTCTCGGGCCGGGTGGATGGCAGCTACATCGCCAAGGCGGAACAGATCGGTACGGTCCACGCCCGCATCGGGCTGGAGCCGACCTGGTACATCGGCGGCTATGCCCGCGTCCTTTCGGCCATCATCACCACCATCTGCGACAAGGGCTCGGGCCTGTTCGGCAACAAGGCCGCCGGCCGGCAGGTAGCCACGCTGGTCAAGCTGGCTTTGCTCGACATGGAAATCGCGCTGTCCGCCTATTTCAAGGCCGAGGAGAAATCCCGCCTTGCCGTGATCGAACAACTGGGACACGCGCTGGCGGAAGTCGCCAACGGGCGTTTTTCCACCAAGCTCGAAGGACTGCCCGAAAACTATCGCCAGATTGAAGCCGATTTCGAAACGATGCGTCTCGAAATCGGCGGCGCGCTGGCGTCGGTTGCCGAGGCGGCATCGACGATCAACACCGGCGCTGCCGAAATCCGCCAGGCTTCGGACGACCTTGCCAACCGCACCGAACGGCAGGCTGCCTCGCTTGAGGAAACAGCCGCCGCGATGCAGGAGCTGACCACCGGCGTGCGCGAAGCGGCCGATGGCGCCGTTCACATGACCGGTTCTGTGGCGGAAGCCGATCACGAGGCCGTGCAGGGACGCAACGTGGTCAAGGAGGCCGTGGGCGCGATGGACGGAATCCATCGCACGGCCACCGAGATCAGCAAGATCATCGACGTGATCGATGGAATCGCCTTCCAGACCAACCTGCTTGCGCTCAACGCGGGCGTCGAAGCGGCCCGGGCGGGCGATGCCGGCAAGGGGTTTGCGGTGGTGGCCAACGAAGTGCGGGCGCTGGCCCAGCGCTCCGCCGACGCCGCCAGCAATATCAAGCACCTGATCAACGGCAGCGTTGAACAGGTCGAACGCGGGGTCAAGCTGGTGGGGCAGTCGGGCGAGGCGTTCGGTTCGATCGCGGCGCGCGTTGGCGAGATCAAATCGCTGGCGACGGGCATTGCCGATCTCGCGCAGGCCCAGGCGCTGAACCTGCAGCAGGTTAACGATGCGGTTCGTGAAATGGACCAGATGACGCAGCACAACGCGGCAATGGTGGAACAATCGAACGCCGCGTCGCGCAGTCTGGCCGGAGAAGCCGAACAACTGGCCACGCTGGTTTCGCGCTTCAACGTATCAGGCGCCGCGGTCGTGCCCATTGCCAAAGCCAAGGACCGGCGCAAGACACCGGCGGCCNNACGGCCGAGGACTGGTCGGAATTCTGAAGCGGCAGCCGGCCCATGACGCCGTGCATCTGCCCGGGACTGCGCGGTTTCGCTGGCCGGAACCGCCACAGCCGAAAGACGCCTAGCCATGCGCGAATATTCCATCAGCCATTTCGACTTCCCGGGCAGTGACGGACTGCCCGGCGAGGCCGCGCCGAAAAACGTCTCCGACGGCGCGGCCTCGCCCCTCCGTGATCCCGACACGCCATCGCAAGTCGGCATGCGCAGCCGCTTCTACCAGCATGCGCTGGACGAAGCGGCGGTGGTTGCGGTGACGGACCGCAAGGGGACGATCGTTTCGGTAAACCGGAAGTTCTGTGACCTGTCCGGCTATTCGCGCGATGAACTGATCGGCCAGAACCATCGCGTCTTGAAATCCGGCCGCCATGATCGCGCCTTCTTCCACCAGTTGTACCACACGATCAGCCAGGGCGGCATCTGGCATGGCGAAATCTGCAACCGGGCCAAGAACGGCGGGCTTTACTGGGTTGATACCACGATCGTGCCGTATCGGGGGGCCGATGGTGAAATCGAACGGTACATCGCGATCCGTTTCGACATCACCCGCCAGAAGATGGCCGAGGATCGACTGTGGCATCTTGCCAACTTCGATCCGCTGACGGGGTTGCCCAACCGGCTTTGGTTCATGAATGAAATCAAGGACTGCATCCACCAGGGCCTTGAACGCATAGCTCCGTTTGCGATCGCCATGCTCGATCTCGATAATTTCAAGGATATCAACGACAGCCTGGGCCACGCCGCCGGCGATAGCGTGCTGCGCGCCGTGGGCGACCGTTGTCGCGCGGCGATCAGGAATGGCGATTGCATCGCCCGCATCGGCGGAGACGAATTCGCGATCATCATGCACGACTGCGGTGATCCGAAGATGGCCATGGAACGTGCCGACACCCTGTTGCGAGCCATAACTCCGCCGGTCCATGTGAAGGGTAGCGATCGGACAATCTGCGCCAGTATCGGCATCGCCATTTTCCCCCGTGATGGCTGGGACCAAAACGAATTGCTGAAATGTGCGGATATCGCGCTCTATTCCGTGAAATCGAACGGACGGGCGCGTAGCGCCCTGTTCGACAGCGAGATGCGCCAGGCGGTGCTGCAGCGCGCGCGCATACGGGCCGATTTCGAGACCGCGCTGCACACTGGTCAGCTACGTGTGTTCTATCAGCCGATCATCGAGAGTGAAGGTCGTTCGCCGATCGCGATGGAAGCCCTGCTGCGCTGGCAGCATCCGCGCGATGGCCTGATTTCGGCTGCGGCTTTCGCGGACGCCTTGATCGAGGAGAGCCTCGCCGCCAGGGCCGACATGTTCGTCCTGCGCACGGTGATCCGGCAGATCCGCGCATGGCGCGATGCGGCGGTGCCGTTTCGCTCCATTTCGATCAATGCAACGATCGCGGATTTCAGATCATCCGACTATGTCGACCTGATCATCGAAGCTGTCGAAAGCGGCATGATCGACCGACGGGACATCTGCGTGGAAATCAACGAGGATACGCTCCTTGGAAGCCAGCAGAACGAGGCGATCCTGCAAATCAGCCGCTTGCATGACGCAGGCGTGGGAACGGCCTTCGATGATTTCGGCACCGGGTTCGCATCCTTGCGGCATCTGCGCGATATTCCCGTGGACACCGTCAAGATCGACAAGAGCTTCATCGATTCCGTGGAAACCAAGCCATCCGACTGTGCGATTGTGACCAGCGTGATCGAACTGGCCCATCGGCTGGGCAAGAAGGTGACTGCCGAAGGCGTGGAAACCCTGGCGCAAGCCGACATCCTGCAACGGCTGCACTGCGACAGCATCCAGGGCTATCTGGTCGCTCCGGCGATGGACAACACCATGATCGAGCGGTTCATCGGTGACATCGAAGTGTGACCGCTGTTTTCACCCTGTTCCGCCGGTTCAGCGCGCGGCCTTGACCCAGCCGTGCATGTCCATCCAGCGCACGAACGCATCGAACCAGCCGGTGCTGGTCGTTGTCTTGGGGTACATGCCGAATCCGTGCCCGCCCTGTTCGTAGAGGTGGAATTCGACCGGACGCCGGGCCGCGCGCCAGCTTTCCACGAGGCCAAAGCCATTGTTGGCGAAGAAGGGGTCGTCTGCGGCAATGGCCACGAACATCGGTGGCGCATCGGCCGGCACGGTGACAGGGGCAAGCGGGCCATAGACAAGGCCGAGGAAGGCGGGCCGGGCATCCTGTCCGGACAATTCGGTAGCCAGCGTCAGCATCGCGCCGGCGGAAAAGCCGACCATGCCGACACGGTTGGGATCGATATGCCATTCGCCGGCACGCTGGCGGATCAGCGCGAAAGCGGCGCGCGAATCGGCAATTTGCGGCGCAAGCCCCGCCATCCGCTCTTGCGGGGTCGGCTGGGATTGTGCCGGAGACTGCGAAGCGCGGGCCACCCCCGCGAACATGGCGCGCATGGACTTGTCGAACTCGGCCATCGTCGCCGGGGTCTGGTTGAGCCGGTACTTCAGCACGAAAGCGGCGATGCCCCTGGCGGCAAGCGCCTTTGCCACGTCGGAGCCTTCGTTCTCCATGGAGAGCGTGAGAAAGCCGCCGCCCGGCGCCACGATCACGGCCGTCCCGCTGGCCTTGGCGGGATCGGGCAGGTACGGGGTGAGCGTCGCGATCGTCACATTGCGGGCGAAGCGGCTACCATACTGCGCATGCCACGTCTCGGGGTTGCGTGCGCCGGGCAAGGGGCCGGTGCCGAGTTCGATCGCACCAGGCTGGGCCGGTGTGGGGATCGGCGTCATAGCGTCGTTCTGAGCCCGGAGCGGTGTCGCCATGGCCAGCGCCGCCGCGAGGCTCGTGACGGCAAGACGCGCCGGAAAGTGCCGGGTTGCGCGGGATTTGGCCTTGCATCCATGCTTCATGACATCTCTCCTGAAGATGCGCACCCTGTTTTCGGGGATCGGCGGGCGCGCCGTTGCCTCATGTGGTAGCGATACCATTGCGTCGGGGCAAGGGGCCAGCCGCATGCCCCGGCGCTTGCGCGGCCCGAAGCCGCTACAGCCATGCGGAGGGTACGTTGAAAACGAATGCGCGTCCGTCCGCACTTGATATTGGCGGTGTGGCCTCGTAAGGTAGCGCTATCAATTAGAGAAACAAGGGATGCATTGATGGGTATGAGCCTTACGGCTTGTCTTCCGCACGACTTTACGGACGGGGCCTTCATCGGTCGTGCGCAAGCGCCCGATGGGCCGCATGTGCTCGTCCTTGCAAGCGGCAGAATCCGTGACATCACCGAGATTGCGAGCACGGTTTCCGGTGCGCTGGCGCGGGGCGTGCCCGATGGGGGCAAGGACCTGGGCGCCATCGAGGACGGCTTGCCCGAAGGCTGGGAACTGCTTTCGCCGATCGACATCCAATGCGTGAAGGCCTGTGGTGTGACCTTTGCCGTTAGCGCTATCGAACGTGTGATCGAAGAACGCGCGCGGGGCGACGCGGGCGCGGCGGCCGAAATCCGCATCGGGCTGGAGGCCACGATCGGCGCGGGCATCCGCGCGGTGGTGCCGGGCAGCGAAGAGGCGATGGCGCTGAAGCAGGCGCTGATCGCGCAAGGCATGTGGTCGCAGTATCTCGAAGTGGCGATCGGGCCGGACGCGGAAGTGTTTTCCAAATCGCCCGTGCTGTCGACCGTGGGCCACGGCGCGCCGATCGGGGTGCGTTCGGATTCGAGCTGGAACAACCCGGAGCCCGAGGTCGTGCTGGTGGTCGATCCGGCCGGCAAGGCCGTTGGCGCCACGCTGGGCAACGACGTGAACCTGCGCGATTTCGAAGGCCGTTCGGCACTGCTGCTGTCGAAGGCGAAGGACAACACCGCGTCCTGCTCCATCGGCCCGTTCATTCGCCTGTTCGACGCGGGCTTCGGCATCGACGACGTGCGCCGCGCCGATGTGGAACTGGTGGTGGAAGGGCAGGACAACTTCCGCATGGAAGGCACCAACCGCATGACCGAGATCAGCCGCGATCCGCTCGAGCTGGTCCGCCAGACGCTGAGCGAACACAGCTATCCGGACGGATTCGTGCTGTTCTGCGGCACCCTGTTCGCCCCGACGCAGGACCGCGACGAACCCGGCGGGGGGTTCACCCACAAGGTGGGCGATCGCGTGACGATCCGTTCCGAACGGCTGGGCACGCTGACCAACACCGTCACCACATCGCGCGATGCGCCCAAGTGGGCGATGGGCATCGGCGCCTTCATGCGCAACCTGGCCGCGCGCGGTCTGGTGGACCGGGCGTGAACGCGGTGACGTCGACCGCATCCGGGGCTGCTCCGCAAATCAAGGGAAAGCAGGTGCTTGCACAGACAGAGAGCCGCGCGTTGACGGCACAGTACCCCAGCATCCGCGACAAGCGGGTGATCGTGACCGGTGGCGCGAGCGGGATAGGCGAGGGCATTGTCGAGGCTTTCGTGCTGCAGGGTGCGCAGGTCGGCTTCGTCGACATCCTGCCCGAGGCAGGGGAGCGCCTCGTGCAGCGGCTTGGCCACGCCGAGCATGTGCCGGTGTTCCGCGCACAGGACGTATCGGACAGCGATGGGCTGGCCGGCGCGATGACCGCGCTGGCCGGCGTGCTGGGCGGCTGCGACGTGCTGATCAACAATGCCGCCAGCGATGACCGCCACATGCTCGACGACGTGACGCCGGCCTACTGGGACGAGCGGTTGGCGGTGAACCTGAAGCACAAGTTCTTCGCTTCGCAAGCGGTATGGCCGGGGATGAAGGCCGGCGGCGGCGGCGTGATCCTCAACCTCGGTTCGATCTCGTGGCATCTGGGGCTCGACGAACTGGCGCTCTACCAGATCGCCAAGGCCGGCGTCGAAGGCCTGACCCGCAGCCTTGCGCGCGAGCTGGGGCCGTATAACATCCGCGTCAACACGATCATTCCGGGCAACGTGCAGACCGAGCGCCAGATGCGCTGGTATACGCCCGAAGGGGAGGCGGAAATCGTCGCGGCACAATGCCTCAAGGGCCGGCTGCAACCGGTGGACATCGCCGCGATGGCGCTTTTCCTCGCCTCGGATGACGCGCGCTTCTGCACGGGCCACGAATACTGGGTCGATGGAGGATGGCGTTGAACGCGACCCGAAGGGTGGAGCACGCGCTCACGCTCGGTTGCACGCTGGGCGAAGGCCCGGTGTGGGACGCGGCACGCCAATGCCTGTGGTTCACCGACATCAAGCAGCGTCGTATCCACCGCTTCGACCCGGCGGACGGGCGACACCAGAGCTTTCCGGTGCACGAGCAGGTGGGCTGGGTGCTGCCGGCCGGCGGCGGGGAACTGCTCGCCGGGATGAAGGACGGGCTGCATCTGTTCGATCCCGCGACCGGCCATTCCCGACACGTGGCGCACGTGCCGGGCGAACCTGCCGGCAACCGGCTCAACGATGCCTGCACCGATAGCCGCGGGCGCGTGTGGTTCGGATCGATGGACGATGACGAGACCGCTACGAGCGGGCGCTTCTATCGCGCGCAGGGCGGCCGGATCGTGCCGCAAGGCCCCGACCGGGTGTGCATCACCAATGGCCCGGCGATCGCGCCGGGTGATTCCCGGCTCTATTTCACCGATACGCTGGCACGCGCGATCATGGTGGCCGATGTCGATGCCGACGGTGCCGTTGGCCCGGCGCGCGCTTTTGCCGACGTGGCGCGCGATTTTCCGGACGCTTACCCTGACGGGCCGGTGTGCGATGCGCAGGGCTGCGTGTGGACGGGGCTGTGGAACGGCTGGGGCGTCGCGCGCTATTCGCCAGAGGGCGAACTGCTGGAAAAGGTTGAGGTGCCGGCCGCCAACGTGACCAAGCTGGCCTTTGGCGGGCCGGACATGACGCGTGCCTTCGTCACCACCGCACGCAAGGGGCTGGACGCGGCGGCGCTAGCGGCACAGCCGCTGGCGGGCGATCTTTTCGCCTTCGATGTCGATGTGCCGGGCGTGGCGCCGGCGCTGGCGGACTTCCCCGCGTGATACGGCTGGCGTTCACGGGGCTGGCGCTTGGCTTTGCTGCTCCCGCATTGGCGGCGCCCGCGCTCGATCTGGGCGCGGTGTGGAGCGACCATGCCGTGATACAGCGGGACCGGCCGGTGCTGGTGGAAGGGCGGGCCGCGCCGAACGCTGTGGTGTCCGCCACGCTGGGCACCGAACGCGCCGAGGGCAAAGCGGACGCCGCCGGCGATTTCACCTTGCGCTTTGCCGCGCGGCCGGCCTCGGCCGATCCGGTCGACCTGGCGGTGACGTCGGGCGGGCAGAGCCTGCGCGTCTCCGATCTGGCGGTGGGCGATGTGTGGCTCTGCTCCGGCCAGTCGAACATGGAGTTCCCGCTGGCGCACGCGCTGAACGGGGGGATGGAAGTGGCACGGTCGGGGGACCCCGGCCTGCGTCTGTTGCAGGTGCCCAAGGCGATGGCGTATCTGCCCGAGCGCGCGTTCGGGAAGCCGACGCGCTGGGCTGTAGCCGGTCCGGACTCGACCGCGGACTTCTCGGCGGTGTGCTATTTCATGGCGCGCGAATTGCGCCGGGCGCGTGGCGTGCCGATCGGCGCGATTCACGCCAGCTGGGGCGGATCGAAAGTGACTCCGTGGCTCGATCCGCAGGCCGGCGCCGCGATCGGCGGGGCCAGCGACATGGCACTGCTGGGCCTGTTCGCGAAAGACCGGCTGGCCGCCGTGATACAATTCGCACCGCGCTGGCAGGCGTGGTATGCGGGCGAGACCGGCGGCGGCGCGCCGTGGACCCGGCCCGACGATCTGTCATGGCAGCCCGTGCCGGCGATCCGCGGCTGGCTGGCGTGGACTGGCACGCCACTGGCCACCAAGGCGACCGGCACGGTCTGGCTGCGGCGGCAGGTCACGCTGACGGCGGATCAGGCGCGGGCCGGGGCGACGCTGATGCTCGGCGTGCTCGATGACATGGACATGACCTTCGTCAACGGCCACGCGGTGGGCAACACCTTCGGCTGGGACGAGGAACGTGCCTACAAGCTGCCGCCGGCGTTCCTGCGCGCGGGGGTGAACGAGGTCATGGTCGCCGTGACCAACACCTATGCCGATGGCGGATTCGCGAGCCCTGCGGACCGGCTGGCGCTGGTGGCGGGTGACGGCCAGCGCATGCCGCTGGCAACCGGTTGGCGCTATACGATCGCGCCCGTGCGCCGCTATCCGCCGCGTCCGCCATGGGATGCGAACGCGGGCATCGGGCTGATGCACAACCGCATGATCGCCCCGCTCGGCCATTTCGCCATGGACGGCGCGGCCTGGTATCAGGGCGAAAGCGATGTCGACACGCCCGACTATGCGCGGCGGATGAAGGCGCTGATCGCGGGCTGGCGCGCGCGCTTCGGGCCGGCGCTCAAGGTCGGCATCGTGCAACTGGCGAATTACGGCCCGATGGCGGACAAGCCGGTATCATCCGACTGGGCGCGGACGCGCGATGTGCAGCGGCGCATCGTGGCAGAGGATGGCAACGCCGCGTTGGCCAGCGCGATCGACATTGGCGAGCCGACCGACATCCATCCTGCCAACAAGCTGCTGGTGGGCCAGCGGCTGGCGTTGGGGGCGCTGGGCAAGCCCGTGCCGATGCCGCTGGCGGCGCGGCGCGAAGGCAATGCCGTGCGGGTGACGTTCGGCGGCATCGAAGGCGGGCTCCATGCGCTGAGTTCGGCGCAGGCGATCGGCTTCGAACTGTGCGACGCGGGCGGAGCCTGCCGTTTCGCGCCGGCGCGGGTCGATGGCGATGCGGTGGTGATCGCCGGGGACGGCGGGCCGGCGGCCAAGGTGCGCTATGGCTGGGCCGACAGCCCGATGGTCAACCTGTTCGACGCGCGCGGGCTGCCAGTGCCGGGGTTCGAACTCGACGTGGTGGGCGAGTGACGATCGCCTAGGCCTTCCCGGGCGGCGCGGCATCGGATTCGCGCCGGACCAGTTCGTAGGCGAGCGTGGCGAGGCGTGGCTGCGGGTTTTCCTCGGCACGGTCGGCGCGGATTTCCTGCGCCAGAAGCTCCAGCGCGGTCTCGGCCATCTTGCGGATCGGCTGGCGGATCGTGGTCAGCTCTGGCCAGATCGTGGAGGCGAACGCGGTATCGTCGAAGCCGCAGACGGTAAGGTCGCGCGGCACTTCCAGATCGTTGCGGTGCGCTGCCGCCACGCAGCCGGCGGCCATATCGTCGTTCGAGGCGAAGATCGCGGTCGGGCGCTGGGGCAGGGCGAGCATGTCCATCGCCGCGTCCAGCCCGGAGCGGTAGGTGAACTGCCCCTGTTTGACGAGCGCCTCGTCCACGTTCACGCCGGCTTCGGCCATGGCATCGCGAAAGCCGGCAAGGCGCAGCGCGCTGGCCGATTGGCGGGGGTTGCCGATGATGAAGCCCACGCGCTTGTGGCCCAGATCGAGGATGTGGCGCGTCATGTCGTAGGCGGCCTGGTAATCGTCGATCATCACCACGCCGTGATGCGCTTCTGCTTGGCCGGGGCCGACCAGCACGGCGCGGGTTCCGGCGCGGCGCAGGCGGGCGAGCAGCGCGGTGTCGTCGCACAGCGGCGGGGGGAGCAGGAAGCCATCGACCGCGCTTTCCACCAGCCGCGCGATCATTTTCGCCTGATCGCGATCCGGATCGCAGCGTTCGACCATGAGGTGGGCATCGAGCCGCGTCGCCGCGTCCATGCAGCCGATCAGCAGTTCGCTGAGATAGGAGGCGGAAGGGTTGGCATAAAGCAGCGCGATGCGCAGCTGCGATGCCCCGGCAAGGCTGCGCGCGGCGCGGTTGGGCGCGTAGTTGAGTTGTTTGATGGCCGCTTCGACCGCAAGGCGCGTTTCCTCGCGCACGCCCGCGCCTCCGTTGACCACGCGGCTGACGGTCATCGGCGAGCACTGGGCGAGGCGCGCGACGTCGGTCACCGTGGGGCGCCCGGACTGCCGACGGCGCGATCGGATATCGTTCATCTCTTGCTGCTCCCGTTGCGGATTTCCTGACCGTGCGGCACGCCCTTGGCAAGCGGGATTGTCATTTAAGCAGACTTAAACCTATTTCACGCTTGCGCGGCGCGAACGGCGCGATATTGAGGTAGCGCTATCATCGAGCGGGAGAGCGGCATCGGCAGAACCGGTGACAGCTCAAGCAAGACCGTCGATGCAAGGCGAAATGCGTGGCAATCAATGCGCATTGAACGAGTCGGGAGAGGAAAATGACGGCAGTGCAGCAAGACCGGGTGAACATGGCGCTTGTGGGCGCCATCGTATCGGTCGCCACGATCGGCGGACTGCTATTCGGATATGACAGCGGCGCGGTCAACGGCACGCAGGCGGGCCTGAAGGCGGCGTTCGCGCTCGATGACAATGGTCTTGGCTTCACCGTGGGGTCGCTGCTGGTCGGTTGCGCCGCCGGCGCTTTCACCGCCGGGCGCATGGCCGACCGCTTCGGGCGCAAGCGCATCATGGTGCTGGCCGCGATCCTGTTTCTCACCGGCGCGCTGGTGCAGGGCCTCACCGGAAATCACACCCTGTTCGTGATCGCCCGTTTCTTCGGCGGCATGGCGGTGGGCGCGGCCAGCGTGTTGTCGCCCGCCTACATTTCCGAGGTTGCGCCGGCGGCGATCCGCGGGCGGCTGACCAGCGTACAGCAGGTCATGATCATCACCGGCCTGACGCTGGCCTTCGTCGTCAATTACGTGCTCGCGCGGCAGGCAGGGGATTCGCTGGGGCAATTGGGCGGTGTTCCGGCCTGGCGCTGGATGTACATCGCGCAGGCGATTCCGGCGGTGGTGTTCCTGGTCGCGCTGCAGTTCATTCCGGAAAGCCCGCGCTATCTGGTCAGCAGCGGCCGCGCCGAGGAAGCTCACGCGGTGCTTTCGCGCCTGTTCGGCGAGACCGAGGCCCGCCGCAAGGTCGATGAGATCCGCGCATCCTTCGCCACCGACCACCGCCCGCGCCTGGCCGATGTGCTGGCGCCGGGAACGGTGCTGCGCCCGGTCGTGTGGGCGGGGTTGATCATTGCCGTTTTCCAGCAGTTCGTCGGGATCAACGTGATCTTCTACTACGGCGAAACGCTGTGGAAGCTGGCGGGCGTTTCCGAACAGGCGGCGCTGGAACGCAACATCATCTCGGGCCTCGTTTCGATCGCGGCCTGCTTCGTCACCATGGCGCTGGTCGACAAGGTCGGGCGCAAGCCGCTGCTGCTGATCGGTTCGGCGGGGATGACGCTATCGCTCGGCGCGATGAGCTGGGCGTTCTCGCGCGGGACGCTCGACACCGCCGGGGCGCTGCAGATGGACCAGCATCTGGGCCTGATCGCGGTGATCGCGGCCAATATCTACGTGGTGTTCTTCAACGTCAGCTGGGGCCCGGTGATGTGGGTGATGCTGGGCGAGATGTTCCCCAACCAGCTGCGCGGGTCGGCGCTGGCGGTGTGCGGGCTGGCCCAGTGGGGCGCGAACTACGCCGTGGTGCAGAGCTTCCCGGCCATGGCGAGCGGCCTGGGCCTTGCCGAGACCTATGTACTCTACACGCTGAGCGCGGCGGTGAGCTTCTGGCTGGTCAAGGCCTTCCTGCCCGAAACCAAGGGCAAGGAGTTGGAGCAGATGGAAGGCTGGGGCGGGCACTGATTCAAACGTTCCCTCGCTGCGGCCCCAATCCCTCCTCTCCCGGGGCCGCCGCAGTACCTGAGAAGGCCCGGAAGGCACATGCTTTCCGGGCCTCATTTTTGTAGGCGGGTCGGGAAGTCAGCCGCCGCGCAGGGCGCGCAGCACCATCGCGCGAATCGGACCATAGCCAGCCCCCTTGATGTCGCGCAGCACGCCGCGCCGGTCTTCCGGCAGGTGCGCGAGGGGGTGGCCATCCGGCCGGAACACGTAATGATCGAAGAACGCGCGGAACGCCGCGCGCTCCGCCTCCGGCCGCTCGGCGATGGCGATCATCGAGAGCAGCATGGCGAGCAGCGGGGCGTCGGGGCCGATCGCGGTCGCATCCCACCAGTAATTGAGCATCACGTTGACCGGCGCGGTCGCTTCCACCTGGTGCCACCACAGCTTGGGCAGGAACAGCGCGTCGCCGGCAGCGAGGTCCACCGTGATCGCGCGGTCCCGCGCCGCCGCGAACCGGGGGTAGCGCTCGGGGTCGGCGCTTGCCGCGGCAAGGCTGGCCGGCTGGCCGGCCATCGTGTGATCGATCGGCCCGACATAGAGATCGCCGATCGCATCGGGCGGATAGAGCGTGAAGCGCCGTGCCCCCGCCAGCACGCAGGCGAGGTTTTCATAGGCGTCGTAGTGGGTGGCGGCGGTCGACGGGTTGCCGATCCACAGCCGCGCTTCGACCTGCGGCGGCACGATCGGCACCGCGTTGGCCTCGGCAAAGCCGGGAAGATAGGCGGGCGTGACCAGCGAGCCGAGATAGGCGGTGGGCGCGGACGGATCGTCGGCATGGCGCAGCATGTGCGCGAAGGCCTGCGCCAGCGGCAGTTCCGCGCGGGTGAAATTGAAGCCGGAAAGATCGTCGCTGTAGTAATAGCGGCCGCCGATCGCCGGATCGCCGAGAAAGACCTGCGGCCGCCGCCCCGTATCGAACGACAGGACATGGTCGAGCGCGGCGCGGGCGGATGCGCGCGCGGCCTGCGCCGCCGGCAGATCGGCGCACAGGCCCCGGATGACAACGGGCGTGCCCGCAAGGATCACGCCGGCGTGAAAGCTTTCCGCACTCGCCAGTTCGGGCGCGCCGGGTGCAAGCTCCGCCAGCATCGGGCTCAGTTCCAGCCGCCCGCGAGCCGTTCGTTGCGGCGGCGGGCGAGGATGCCCACCTGCTGCAGCGAGCCGTGGATGGCGAGCGCTGCCTGGAGCCAGCCCTGCCGAAATAGTCTGATGATTGTCGCATCCTCGAGCGCCGACAGCGCCTCGCCGCTCACCGAATAAAGGCCGTTCAGCGCGATCGTCTGCCCGTCGTCGAAAGAAAGCGAAATGTCGACCGGTTCGATCAGTCTCTCTTCCACCAGCATGGCGATGAATTGCTCGGTCGGCGCGGCGGTGCCCATGAGATGGCCGATCGCGCGCTGGACCACGCGCATCTCGTCGCTCGGCCCGCCCATCGCATCGAACAGGGGCACCGTGCCGCCGGGCGCGAAGCGCGGGTGGGCAAGGTCGATCGCGATATTGTCGTCCGCGGTGAAGAAGCCCTGGCGTTGCAGGTCGAGCGGAAGAAAGGCCGCGTTTCCGGCCTCTGCGCCCTCGACCAGCACTTCGCCCGGCTGGAATCCGAACAGCGCCACCAGCGCGAATCGGCCCGTCTCCGGCGATTTGGCGAGCACGACCGGACAGCAGGCGGCGGCGCGTGTCACCTCGGTAACGACGATCTGCACCATGTGCGGATGCGCGCCCGCCAGCGGGTGCATCGCAAGATTGCGATGGGCATCGCTGTTCAGAATCTCGATTTGCTCCGCCAATCGTCCTCTCCTGCATTCTCGCGTGTTTTGCGATGGTTATTACATGATATTGCGGGCCGCGATGTGCGCGCTAACATCGAAACTCTAACCGGAATCGTGGGCTTTTTGCAACACTGCCGGGCACCCGTCTGATTGCGCAGACAATTTCATGTTGATAGCGCTACCTTTATCGGTTACTCAAAATGGGCAAGGTGACGAGCAGAGCACCGGCGTGGCGGAGAGATGGCTGGCAACCGCAGTTGCACGGCGTTGTCCTCAGCGACCCTGGAGCTCCCCGTTTCGGCCCGTTCGGGAGGCAGTGAACGGTGCGAGCGATGTCGTCTCCTTCCCGGGCGGGGGGGCCGTCAGACAGAGCAGTGGAGAGGGTATGAGGACTTCAATCAATTCGCGGTTCCTGCTGGGCGGGGCGTCGGGCGCCATCGCGCTCGCGATCGCCATGCCGGCGGTGGCGCAGCAGGCGCCGGCCGAAAGCGCAGGCCCGGCCGATGCCGAGGTCAGCAACGAGCCAGGCTCCGAAATCATCGTCACCGGCATCCGCGGTTCGCTCCAGCGCAACATGGAAATCAAGCGGAGCGCCTCCGGCGTGGTCGACGCGATTTCCGCCGAGGACATCGGCAAGTTCCCCGATGCCAACGTGGCCGACGCGTTGCAGCGCCTGCCCGGCATCTCGATCCAGCGGTCGGGCGCGCGCGGCGAAGCCAACGGCGTGACCGTGCGCGGCTTCGGCGGCGATTTCAACGATACCCAGTTCGACGGCCGCCACCTGTCGACCGCATCGGGCAACCGCGCGGTGGATTTCACCACGATCGGTTCGGACTTCGTCCAGAACATTTCGGTCTACAAGACGCCCGACGTCGAACTCGGCAACAGCGCGATCGGCGCGACGATCAACGTCGCGCTGCCCAAGCCCTTCGACAGCAACGGCACCAAGCTGGCGCTGAAGGCATCGGGTTCGGTGCAGGACCGCAGTGGCCGGGTCGTCCCCTCGGGCGCGGCGCTGGCCAGCACGACCTTTGCCGACGATACCATGGGTATCCTGGCCTATGTCGCCTACAAGCGTTCGGACACGACCTCCAACCAGGTCTTCATCCCCGGCTGGATCGGCAACTACTTCTACCAGTGCCAGTCGCAGCCCGCGTGCCAGACCAGCGACTTCACGCCCGCCAAGAAGAACGTGCTGGGCTGGTTCCCGCAGCAGCTGGGCGCTAACCAGGTCAACACCAAGGACGAGCGCATCGACGGCCGCCTGGCCTACCAGTGGCGCCCCAGCGACAAGGTGCTGGTGACCCTGGACGGCAATTTCACCCGCCAGACGCTGCACACCGCGACTTACGGTTACGGCGCGTGGTTTAACGGCGATGACCTGCGCAACGTGAAGCAGGACAGCAACGGCACCGTGGTGGACTTCAACCAGTTCGGCACGCCGATGGACTTCAACGCCAACCTCGCGCGGGACATCAACCAGACCTACATGGTGGGCGGCAACCTCAAGTGGGAAGCCACCGATCAGCTGAGCTTCGATGTCGATGCCTCGCTGTCGCGCTCGGTCCTGAACCCCGGCAAGAACGGGTACGCCAATGCCATGGACATCGGCTACGGCGGCACCAATGCCACAGCGAACGGCCCGTTCCTTTCGACCGGCTGTACCTATCCGGCCGGCGCGACGCCGACCACGCCGCCGACCTCGTGCACCAACTATTCGACAGTGCTGGGCGCCAACACCGGCGTCACCATCGGCGGCCCCAGCTCGGGCTATCTGCCGAGCATCCACGACGTCGGCCCGAACGGCAACGTCGGGAAGTTCACCGACCCGTCGCTGATCGGCAGCCACGTCATCGCGGGCTTCCCCAATTATTACACGGATCTGGTCAAGCAGATCAAGATTTCGGGCAAGTACGAAAGCGACGCGATCAAGATCCACTTCGGCGCGAGCTACCAGGAAAACAAGTTCCACAAGGAAAACCAGAGCCCGTTCGTCAATGGCACGTTCTTCCGTTACGGCGGCTATGGCGCGCCGTCGGGCCGCACCGGCGCGGTGGCGCCGCTGCCCAGCAGCATCTACCAGGGCACGATCAGCACCGCCAACTTCATCCCCGGCTACAAGGGCAACCTGGCGCCCGCGATCATCGCCTACGATCCGGTGGCGGTCTATCGCGCTCTCGAAGCGACCGGTGGCGGCACGACGGCGCCCGCGTTCGATCCGGCCAGCGTGCTGAATGTGCGCGAACGGACCTTCGCCGGCTATCTGCGCATCAACTTCGACAGCATGGTCGGCAACATGCCGATCCACATCAGCGCCGGCGTGCGTGACGAGTACACCAAGCTGACCTCGGGCGCGATTGGTCGCAACCCGGTGACGCTGGTGACGGTCCCAACCGACCCGACGCTGATCTCGGTGGGCTCCTATACCCCCGACCAGCTCATCACCCGCGAGACGAGCTACAACTACGTCCTGCCGAGCCTGGACGTGAAGCTGGAAGTGACGCCGAAGCTGCAGCTGCGCTTCGACGCTTCGCGCACCCTGACCCGGCCGGTGCTGAACGACCTCAGCCCCACGATCACTCTGGGTACGCTGCGCAAGGGCAGCCTGGCGGCATCGGGCGGCAATGCCAACCTCAAGCCCTACCTGGCCGACAACCTCGATCTGGGCGCCGAATACTACTACGGCTCGAACTCGTACTTCGCGGTGAACGGCTTCATGAAGTTCATCTCGAATTTCATCGTCGGCGGCGTGCGCACCCAGACGATCAACGGGGTGACCGATCCGTTCACCGGCCAGGCCGCGCAGTTCCAGGTGAACGGCAAGGTCAACGGGCCGGAAGGCGTGGTGCGCGGCGTGGAAATCGCCTGGCAGCACGTGTTCGGCGAAACCGGCTTCGGCTTCAACGCCAACGCCACGCTGGTCAGCACCAACCGCACGTTCGACACGAGCGACATCTCGGGTTCGGCCTTCGCGATCACCGGGCTGGCCAATTCGGCCAACCTGATCGCGTTCTACGACAAGAACGGGCTGGAGGTTCGCCTCGCCGGCAACTGGCGCGACAAGTACCTGCTCAGCCTGGGCCAGACCCAGGGTGGCACGTTCGGCGCGGAGCCGGTGAACGTGAACCGCCAGTTCCAGATCGACGCCAGCGCCAGCTACCAGCTGACCAAGCAGGTTTCGGTCTTCTTCGAAGGTACCAACCTCAACAACTCGACCTACAGCACCTATGGCCGGTTCTCGAACATGCCGCTCGATACCTGGTCCTACGGTCGCCGCTTTGTCTTCGGCGCCCGTTTCAACTACTGATGTGACGTGGTGGCGGCGCCGGTTTCCATACCGGCGCCGCCACCACCAATAGTCGTTCGAACAACGGGGCAGGACGCGGATGGTGCGTGCAGTGCGCGATGTCGTGATTGTCGGCGGCGGGACCGCCGGATGGCTGACTGCGGCGATCATTGCCGCCAAACACCGCCCGCGCATCGGGCACGACTTTTCCGTTACCCTGGTCGAATCCCCCAACGTGCCGATCATCGGCGTGGGCGAGGGGACGTGGCCGACCTTGCGCTCCACGCTGAAAAGCGTCGGCATTTCCGAAACCGATTTCTTCCGCGAATGCGATGCCGCCTTCAAGCAGGGCGCGCTCTTCGCCAAATGGACCACCGGCGCCGAGGACGATGCCTATTACCACCCGCTGGTGCTGCCGCAACGCTTCGGGCAACTGAACCTCGCGCCGCACTGGCTGGCGGGGACGCTGGTCGAAGATGGGGACGCGGATGACACGTTCTGCGATGCCGTCTGCCCGCAGGGCCGCATCTGCGACGAGAACCTGGCACCCAAGACCATGGCCGATGCCGAGTTCGAGGGGCAGGCCAATTACGCCTATCATCTCGACGCCGGCAAGTTCGCGCCGTTCATGCAGCGGCACTGCACCGAAAAGCTGGGCGTGCGCCACGTGCTGGCCGATATGCGCCAGGTGCTGCAGGACGAGAGCGGCGACATCCGCGCGATCGTGACCGAGCAGGCGGGCGAGATCGCCGGCGACCTGTTCGTCGATTGCACCGGCATGCGCAGTCTGCTGCTGGGCGAGACGATGGGCGTGGGCTTCAAGGACTGCAACGACGTGCTGTTCTGCGATACCGCGCTGGCCGTGCAGGTACCCTATCCCGATCCGGACGCGCCGATCGCCACGCACACCATCTCCACCGCGCAATCGGCGGGCTGGATCTGGGACATCGGCCTGCCGACGCGGCGCGGCGTGGGCCACGTCTATTCGAGCCGCCACATCAGCCGCGAACAGGCCGAAGCCGAGCTTCGCGCCTATATCGGCCCGGCCGCCGATGGCCTGGCCGTGCGCAAGATCGATATCCGTTCCGGCCACCGCGAACTGTTCTGGAAGGGCAACTGCGTGGCGGTGGGGCTGGCGGCGGGCTTTCTCGAACCGCTGGAGGCCTCGGCCATCGTGCTGATCGAGCTTTCGGCGAAGATGATCGCCGAACAGATGCCGCCGGCGCGGGAAGTCATGGACATCGTCGCCCGGCGCTACAACGAGAAGACGCTGTACCGCTGGGGGCGGATCATCGATTTCCTCAAGCTGCACTATGTACTGAGCCAGCGCCGCGACACCGCCTTCTGGCGCGACAACATGGACCCGGCGACGATCCCCGAACGCCTGCGCGAACTGCTGGCGCTGTGGCGCTGGCAGCCGCCCTACCTGCACGAGGAGTTCGACCGGGTGGACGAGGTGTTCCCTTCGGCCTCCTACCAGTACGTGCTCTATGGCATGGGCTTCCGCTCCGAGGTTTCCGCCCGCGCGCTGGAACCCGAGGTGCGCGATGCCCGGCGCGCGAGAGGGCAGAACGCCGATATCACCACGCGGATGCTGACGGCCCTGCCGCGCCATCGCGACCTGATCAACCGCATCGTGGAATATGGCCTTCAGCCCGTGTGACCACGCTTGAACGCCGGCCGGGGTGCGACCCGGCCAGAAGACCAGAGAGGACATCTTCGTGATCGAGAGTTCGATGCCCGCGCGCCGTCATGCGCGTTCGCTGCTCGCCGCCGCAAGTCTGGTAGCGCTAACTATCTCGCCGGCCCAAGCGCGCGAGGCCGCTTCGGCGGCGCCCGAGGCGTGGACCGAAGCGGATCGCGCGGCCTCGGCGCTGGTCGCGAAGATGACGGTCGACGAAAAGGTCGAACAGCTGCTCAACGTCGCGCCGGCAATCCCGCGGCTGGGCATTCCCGCCTACAACTGGTGGACCGAGAGCCTGCACGGGGCGGGCGGCGCGGTGCCGACCACCAATTTCCCGCAGTCCATCGGCCTTGCCGCCACGTTCGATCCGCCGCTGGTGCACGACGTGGCGCGGGTGATCAGCACCGAGCTTCAGGGGCTGCACACGCTGGCGCGGCAGACCGGGCATCTCGGCAAGATCGGCACCGGGCTCGATACCTGGGCGCCCAACATCAACATCTTCCGCGATCCGCGCTGGGGGCGGGGGCAGGAAACCTATGGCGAGGACCCGTTCCTGACGGCCCGGCTGGGGGTCGCCTATGTGCAGGGCATCCAGGGACCGAACCCGGATCTGCCCGAAGTGATCGCCACGCCCAAGCACTTCGCGGTCCATTCCGGGCCGGAGCCGACGCGCCACACCGACAACATCATGGTCTCGCGCCATGATCTGGAAGATACCTACCTGCCCGCCTTCCGCGCCGCGATCGTGGAGGGCAAGGCCGGGTCGATCATGTGCGCCTACAACCGCGTGGATGGCCAGCCGGCCTGCGCCAGCGACCTGCTGCTGAAGGACCGGCTGCGCGGCGCGTGGGGCTTCAAGGGCTATGTCGTTTCGGATTGCGACGCGGTGGTCGATATCTACGATCGTCACAAGTACGCGCCCGATGCCGCCTCGGGCGTCGCGGCGGGGCTGCTGGCGGGCGTGGACAACGAATGCCACACCGGCACGATCGGCGAGGCCCCCGGTCTCGCGGACCGCTACAAGGCCGCGTTGAAGGCCGGATACCTGACCGATAGCGACATCGACCGCGTGCTGGTGCGCCTGTTCTCGGCCCGCTACCGGAATGGCGACCTGCGCGGGATCGCCGCGCGCAAGCCCAACGCCACGCCGGTGAGCGCGGTGGGCACGCGCGAGGGGTGGGACCTTTCGCTCAAGGCGGCCGAAAAGAGCCTCGTCCTGCTCAAGAACAACGGCGTGCTGCCGCTCAAGCCCGGCGTGCGCGTCGCGGTGATCGGTCCGCTGGGCGATGCCACGCGCGTGCTGCGCGGCAACTATTCCTCGCCCAATTCGGCGCCGCCGATCTCGGTGGTCGACGGGTTGCGCCGGGCCATGCCCGAAGCGAAGGTCACGCTGGTGCCGTTCGCCCCGTCGATCACCGACGGCGATCTCGTCACCGACGGCAATTTCCTGACGCCCGATGGCCAGCCCGGGCTGCGCGCGGTCTACTACAACGCGATCGATCCCGCCAGGCCGCGCGGCGAACGGACCTTTTCCGCCAGGCCTGTCGTGACGCGGATCGAGGCCAATCTCCAGAGCAGCGCGATGCAGCTGAAAGAGGTTTCCGACGCGCACAAGGTGGTGTGGGACGGCTTCTTCGTCGCGCCGGAAAGCGGCCTCTACAAGCTGGGCGTGACCGGGGTGAAAGGCGCGCTGGAAATCGGCGGAAAGCCGGTTGTCAGGTCGGACCACTATTCGTTGTGGGGCGAAGCGCCCAAGTATGTCGAGGCCGAGCTGAAGAAGGGCGAGCGCTATCCGCTGCACTTCGATCTGGAAGGCGGCGGCGCGGCGGGGCCGGGCCTGTTCTGGAAGCGCATCACCCACGATCCCTGGGGAGATCTGGCGCGGGGCGCGGCCGACGCGGACGTGCTGGTGGCGGTGGTCGGCCTGACCTCCGATCTGGAGGGCGAGGAAATGCCGCTCAAGATCGAAGGCTTCGACGGCGGCGACAAGACCGGGCTGGAACTGCCCATGGACCAGCGCGAACTGCTGATCCGCGCACGCACGCTGGGCAAGCCTCTGGTCGTGGTGACGATGAACGGCAGCCCGATCGACTTGTCATGGGCCAGGGACAATGCCGATGCACTGGTGGAGGCGTGGTATCCGGGGCAGGCGGGCGGCTTGGCCGTGGCCAACGCGCTCTCGGGCAAGGTCAACCCCTCGGGCCGCCTGCCGCTGACCTTCTACAAGGACACGGCGGACCTGCCGGCCTTCACCAGCTATGCGATGGCGGGGCGGACCTACCGCTACTTCACCGGCAAGCCGGTCTATGGCTTCGGCTATGGCCTGAGCTACACCACGTTCGGCTATGGACCCGCGCGGGTGGAGCCGGTGGACGGTAGCACCGCGAACGGCATCCGCGTGACCGCGCAAGTCACCAACACCGGGGCGCGCGAGGGCGAGGAAGTGGTGCAGGCCTACCTGCGCTTTCCCGATCAGCCGGGCGCGCCGCGCGTGGCCCTGCGCGGGTTGCAGCGGGTGGCGCTGAAGCCGGGCGAGAGCAAGGCGGTGACGCTGGAACTTTCGCCGCGCGACCTTTCGGCGGTGCGGCCTGATGGCGTGCGGCAGGTCTTCGCCGGGGCCTATCGCCTGAACCTGGGCGGCGGGCAGCCGGACAGCGGCTTGCCGGGCACGGAAACCACGTTCACCGTCGATCGCGTGGTGGATCTGCCGAAGTGAGGGGGCTGGCGCGCCTTACCCTGACGGTCGCGGTCCTTGTGCTGTCTGCGGCTTCGCCCACGGCCGCACAGCCGGCGAAGAAGGCGCAGGTTACCGAGGCGTCCACCGCGCCGCCGGGCGTTGCCTTCACCCGGCATCAGGAAGCGCCGCTGGGAAAGGTGACGCGGCATCCCGGCGAGGGCAAGGGCGCCTATGCCACGGGCACCTACCGCAATCTGTTCAGCGAACTGCTCGGGGTGCCGCGCGAAGAGGTGAAGGCGCGGATCGAGACGACGTGGCGCGCCTATTTCCATGGCGACGGGCAGGAGCAGCGGCTCTATTTCGAAACCGGCGCCAACGCCAACGGCACGCTGGCCTACGTTACCGACTGGGCGAACAACGATGCCCGGTCGGAAGGCATGAGCTATGGCATGATGATCGCCGTCCAGCTGGGCCACAAGCGCGAGTTCGACGCGCTGTGGAACTGGGCGAAGACTTACATGCAGGTCACCGACCCGGCCAATCCTTCCTATGGCTACTTCGCGTGGTCGATGGGCACCGATGGCAGCGCGCGCAGCACCGGGGCCGCGCCCGATGGCGAGGAATTCTTCGCCATGGCGCTCTATTTCGCGGCGAACCGCTGGGGCAACGGCACCGGCATCTACGACTACAAGGCCGAAGCCGACCGCATCCTGACCGCCATGCGCCATCGCGCGGTGATGACCGGGACGCCGCCGTTCCGCATCCACCCCGAAGACGCGCCGTTCGTGCAGCCGGATCGCCCCTGGCCCAGCATCAACAACCGGGCCGAGGCTGCGGCGCTGGCGGCGCAGGGCAAGACGCCTCCGCCGCCATGGCGCGATCCCGCGCCCAAGCCCCATGCGGTGGGGCCGATGATGGAGGAAAGCCACGCGATGATCCGCTTCGTGGCGGACGTGGGCTATCCGGGGTCGGACGCGTCCTACCACCTGCCCGCGTTCTACGAACTGTGGGCGCGCTGGGGGCCGGAGGCCGATCGCGCGTTCTGGGCGACGGCCGCCGACGTCAGCCGCGATTACTTCGTGCGCGTGACGAACGCGCGCACCGGCCTGGCCCCCGATCACAGCTATTTCGACGGCAGCACCATGACCACGGGCACGGGCGAGCCCTATCCGTTCGGCTACGACAGCTGGCGCACCGCCAGCAACTGGTCGGTCGATGCCAACTGGTGGGGCAAGGACCCACGCCAGAAAGCGCTGAGCACCGCGATCCAGACGTTCCTGGCGGGCGAGGGGATCGATCGCTTCGCCGATCGCTACACGCTGGATGGCAAGCCCCTGTCGCAGCGCCATTCGCCCGGAATGGTGGCGGCCACGGCCGTGGCCGGCCTTGCCGGAACCCCGGCTCCGTTGGCACGCGCCTTCGTCAAGGAGCTGTGGGACACGCCGATGCCGGAAGGCGAGCAGCGCTATTTCGACGGCATGCTCTATCTGATGAGCATGATGCACCTGGCCGGCGAGTACCGGATCATCACGCCGCCGGTGCGGTAGCTATCAGGCGCGCGCGGGCGCGTCGATATCGGCCAGGGCCAGTTCGATCAGCGTCTGCATCGCCGCGCGCGCGGCCGGGCCATCGCCATCGGCCACGGCATCGAACAGCACGCGGTGATCGGGCAGGGGATCGCGCGGCAGCTTGCGCTTGCGCTGCTTGTAGATCGTGGTCCACCGCACCGCCGCCGAAATCGTGCTGGCCAGCGAGATCAGCGCCATGTTGCCGGTGGCCTTGAGCAGCGTGGAGTGAAAGGCCTGGTCCGCCGCCTGCCCCAGCGGGGAAGCGAGCGTGTGCTTGGCCATTTCCTCCAGCGCATGGCCCATCTGCGCCAGTTGCGCCCCGGTGCGGCGCGTGGCGGCGATCTCGGCGGCGGCCGGCTCGATGATCAGGCGCAGCTCGAACAGGTCGTCGATTGCCGCCCGGCTGGGTTCGCCCTCGAAGGTCCAGGCCAGCACATCGGGATCGAGAATGTGCCAGCGCGAGGGGTCGGTGATCTTGGTGCCCGCCTTGGGGCGGCTTTCTACCAGACCCTTGGCGGCAAGGATGCGGATCGCCTCGCGATAGGCGGTGCGCGAGATGTGGTTGCGCTCGGCAAAATCGACCTCGCTGGTCAGCACGTGGCCCGGCGGGTACTTGCCGGTGACGATGGCGATGCCAAGGTCACGCGCGATGCTGCCATGCAGCCGCAGCGATTTGTCAGACCTGTCGATCCCGTCCCCGACCGGTTCCTTGCTTCGCGACACGTTCCACTCCTTGCCCTTCCCCCCTATTCGGGCGCAATTCCGCCAAAGTCCAGCGGTTCGATGATGCCGGGCGCCGGTGCGATCTGTCAGTCCTTTCGGATCAGGGCCGGCGGAACGTCCACTTGCCCGCATCGGACGCCGGATCGAAGCGGACAAGGCGCGGCGTGCTGGCGCCCACGGCGGACAGCGCGAGGGGCCTGAACGGATCGGGCGTGGACTTCGGGATGATCCGGAAGGCGCCGTCGGCAAGCTGGTCGATCCGCCAGAGCTGTTCGGGCGCGCCGGTGAAGGCGGGCACGGCCACGACATCGCCCGCCGGCATCGCCGCCAGCGCGCGGCTGGTGCCGGCGATCACGATTCGCACATAGGGTGCGCCGAACCAGCCGCCGGCACCGGCGACCGGCTCGATCGTCCAGTGCTGGTGCGGCCGCACCATGTAATCGCCCATGTCGACCGGGATCGGCCCGGCCGGCCAGGTCGCGCGGTTCTGGTCGAGCGTCTGGTCGGGCACCGGCACCAGCGGTTCCTTGGGCGGTCCGAAGCCGGTCCATTTGAACGGCAGCCGCACCTCGTCCACCGCCAGTTGCAGCGCACCGCCGCGCTCGGACTGGATCTCGTAAGTCCCGGGGCGCAGGTTTTCCTGCCCCACGGGCCAGCCGTTCTTCCAGGTGAGCGGCAGGATCGCCAGCACGCTGCGGCCGGCGCGGTCCATGTCCGCCTCGTAGTGGAACGAGAACTTCTCCACCCCGTCGCCAAGGTCCACCAGCCCGAAGTGGCCCGCGCCCATGCCGCGCCCGTTCGACCCCCAGACGAGCTTGCCACCGCCCTTGAGCAGCGGCACGCCGAAGTTGTCGAGATACGGCCCCAGCGGGCTGCGCGCGCGGCCGACGCGGATGTTGTAGGTGGAATTGGGGCCGTCGCAGCAGGTGCCGTGGGTGCCCAGCAGATAGTACCAGCCATCGCGGTACAGCAGCGCGGTGGCTTCCATGTCGATCGCCACATCGACCAGCTGGTTTCCGGGCAGGCGCTCGGCGGTCTTGGGGTCAAGCTCGATCATGCGGATCGAGCCGAAATAGGTGCCGTAGCTCAGCCACAGCCGCCCTTCGGCCAGCAGGAACGCCGGATCGATGGCGTCGTGCAGTTCCACCCCGTCGCTGGAGGCGACCGTGCCGACGTCGTGGAAGCCGAAGTCCTTCGAGGCCGGATCGAGCGACTTCGTCCACATGATCTTGATGTCGCTCTTGTGCCCGCCGTTCATGCCGCCGCCGCCCACGGCCCAGGCGACGAAATAGCGGTCGCCCAGCTTGATGACGTCGGGCGCGACGCCGCCGCCGGGGCGCACCGGGCCGCTCTTCCAGGTCCAGCCGTCGCGGGAGACGAGCCCGCCGCCGAACGTGCCGAACGTGTAGAACTTGCCATCCGATTCCACGATGGTCGAGGGATCGTGGATATAGGGCTCGCCCTCCAGCTGGGCGACGGGGTAGCTCTGCGCGAGCACCGCCGCCGGCACGAGAGCGAGGGCGGCGGCGAACACGTGGCGCTTCATCGGCATTCCCCTCACTGCGCGCGCACCGCAAGATCGCGGATCGGCTGGCCCTTGCCATCGACGAAGCGGACGCAGAAATCGCTGAGGCCGGGGCCGTTGATCACCGCCCCGACCAGCACGTTGCGGCCCTTCTTCAGGCCGACGGCGGGCGAGACGACATCGTCCATCACCATGCGGCGGTCGCCGAACAGCGCGGCCGTCTCCGCGCCGTTGAGCCACCAGACCGAGGCGGAATTGGAACCGGCGGCGAGATGCGCGTCGGGGATGTCGCGCGGGGCGTCGATCACGGTCACCGCCCAGAAGATCACGCCGTAGGTCGGCTTGCCATAAGCCTGGGCGAAGCCGAACAGCTTGACGTCCCACGGCGTGGCATCGAGCGCGTGCCAGGTGAGCGAAGCGCCCTTGTGTGCGATGGTCTGGCCATCGCGCGGCAGTGCCTGGCCAGAGCCGGTACCAAGCCCGGCCGGACGGTCCGCAGCGAAGGCCGCGCGGACATAGGTGCTGGTGAACAGCTGGTTGGTGCGGTTGGGCTTGGCGATTGGTTCCAGCAGCAGCCAGCGCCGGATGAAGCCATCGGCATCAGGCGCGGCGCTTCCCGCCGTCGCAGGGGTGAAATGGGGCGCCAGCGGCGGCGCCGCGCGCGCCGCCACCGGCATGGCGCTGGCGGCGAGCAGCGCGAACGCTGCCCCAAGAACGCGGGCCTTGTGCATCATCACTTCTCCCCAGCCACGTAACCCCGTCCGACAACCGCCGTCAGAAGCGGTTGAGCATGTTCTCCAGCCATTCCTGCCGGCCCGAAACCGGCTTGGGAGCCAGATCGCGCGCCACGGCGAGATCGGCGATTTCGGCGAGGCTCGCGCCCTTGATCGCCTGCCCCAGTTCGCCATTCCATCCGGCGTAGCGTTCGGCGCGGAAGGCATCGATGCGGCCATCGGTGATGATCGCCTCGGCGCGCAGCAGGGCCTTGGCGATCACGTCGACGCCGCCGATGTGGCCGTGGAACAGGTCCGCCGCGTCGATCGACTGGCGGCGCACCTTGGCATCGAAGTTGAAGCCGCCATCGGTGAAGCCGCCGGCGCGCTCGATCTCGATGCAGGCCAGCGTCAATTCCTCGACCGAGTTGGGAAACTGGTCGGTATCCCACCCGTTCTGCGGATCGCCGCGGTTAGCGTCGATCGAGCCGAAAATGCCCAGCGCGCGCGCCATGGCGATTTCGTGTTCGAAGGTATGGCCCGAAAGCGTGGCGTGGTTGGCCTCGATGTTGACCTTGACCTCGCTCTCAAGTCCGAAGCGCTTGAGGAAGCCGTACACCGTCTGCGTATCGAAATCGTACTGGTGTTTGGTCGGCTCATGCGGCTTTGGCTCGATCAGGATCGTGCCGGCAAAGCCGATCTTGTGCTTGTGTTCGACCACCAGGCTGAGGAACCGGCCGAAGTTTTCCTGCTCGATAGCGAGGTCGGTGTTGAGGATCGTGTCATAGCCCTCGCGCCCGCCCCACAGAACGTAGTTGGCGCCGCCCAGGCGGTGTGTCGCTTCCAGCGCGTCGCGCACTTGGCTCGCGCCCCAGGCATAGACTTCGGGGCGGGGCGACGTGGCGGCGCCCGCCAGATAGCGCGGGTGGCCGAACAGGTTGGCCGTGCCCCACAGCAGCTTGCGCCCGTGCGCGGCCTGCAGTTCCTCCAGATGATCGACCGCGCGGGCGAAGCTGGCGCGGAATTCGCCGATGCTTTCGGCCGGGGCCATCACGTCCACATCGTGGAAGCAGTAGAACGGCAGGTCGAGCTTTTCGACGAAGGCCAGCGCCGCCTCGCGCTTGGCGCGCGCCGCGGCTTCGTCCTGTGGGCCATTGAGCCAGGGGCGGTCGAACGTGCCCGCGCCGAACACGTCGCTGCCCGGCCAGCAGAAGGTGTGCCACATGCACACGGCAAAGCGCAGGTAATCCTCCATGCGCTTGCCGAAGACCACGCGGTCCTTGTCGTACCAGCGATAGGCAAGGTCGTTGGCGCTGTCGGGGCCTTCGTAGCGGACGGTGTCGAATGCGTCGAAATAGGCAGCGGACATTGCAGGCTTACTCCTTGATGGCGCTGAGCGCCCGATAGGCGGCGCGGAAGCGTTCCCGCTTCGGCGCAAGGCGGGCCGCGAGATCGGGATCGGGATCGATCACCGCGCGAACGGGGGGACGGGTACAGACTTCGGCGGCGCTGGCGCCGGTGGCGGCCATCTGCGCCAGGCGCGCGCCGCCCAGCGCGGGGCCGACTTCGCCGCCGTGCAGATAGACCAGGCGGACGCCGAGCACGCTGGAGAGGATGCGGCCCCAGTGCGCCGAGCGCGAGCCGCCGCCGATCACGCACAGTTCCTCGATCCGCGTGCCGGCTCCGCGCAGCGCGTCGATCCCGTCGGCATGGGCGAAGGCCACGCCTTCGAGCACGGCGGCGGCCAGGCGCGGCGTGGTGCTCTCGTTGCCAAGGCCAAGGAACGCGGCGCGGATATGCGGATCGTTGTGCGGCGTGCGTTCGCCGGAAAGATAGGGCAGGAACAGCTCGCCGCCGCTGGCCGCGCCGGCTTGTTCGGCCAGCGCGAAGAATTCGGCCGGCCCCGGCACGTTGCAGGCGCGCGCGGCCCAATCGATGCACGAGGCGGCGGAAAGGTGCACGCTCATCTGGTGCCACACGCCGGGCAGGGCGTGGCAGAACGCGTGGACGGCCAGCGCCGGATTGGGCCGGAACGCCGCGTTGGCGACGAAGATGACGCCTGACGTGCCGAGCGAGAGCATGCCCTGGCCATCGTCCAGCACGCCCACGCCCAGCGCGCCCGCCGCGTTGTCGCCCGCGCCCGCGACCACCGGCACGCGGCCCATGCCCCAATCGCGCGCAACATCCTCGCGCAACACGCCGGTCACGTCGGGGCCTTCGTGCAGGCGCGGCATGTGGCGTTCGTCGAGGCCGGTCGCGGCCAGCATTTCGCCCGACCAGGCGCGCCCGGCCACGTCGAGCCACAGCGTTCCGGCTGAATCCGACATGTCGCTGGCCTTCTCGCCGGTGAGGGCGAGGCGCACGTAGTCCTTGGGCAGCAGCACGGTCCGCGTGGCGGCGAAGACATCGGGTTCGTGCTTGCGGACCCAGGCGAGCTTGGGTGCGGTGAAGCCGGGCATGGCGATGTTGCCGGTGATCGCGCGCGTGCGCGGCTCGTCCGCTTCCAGCGCGGCGCATTCGGCGAAGCTGCGGCCGTCGTTCCACAGGATCGCCGGGCGCAGCGGCCGGTCGTCCGAACCGAGCAGCGTTGCGCCGTGCATCTGACCGGCAAGGCCCACCGCCTGCACGCCGCCGCGCAGCGCGGGATCGATACCGAGCACGGCCTTGTGCGCCGCCTCCACCCAGTCGGCCGGGGCCTGTTCGGACCACAGCGGCTGGGGACGCGCCACGGAAAGGTCGGCGCTGCTTTGCGCCAGCACCTCGCCGCTCGCGGCGGTGACCACCGCCTTCACGCAGCTCGTGCCGACATCGATGCCAAGGAACATGAGTGGTTACTTCGCCTTCATCGGATCGATCGTCTGGATCGTGCCGTCGGGGTTGAAGGTCAGCTCCGTCACCTTGACGTTGCGCAGGTGGTTCTTGTTGGAAAGCTGGGTGTCGGCGTAGAACAGCCACCACTTGCCGTCGTGCTGGATGATCGAATGGTGCGTGGTCCAGCCCTGCACCGGCTTCAGGATATGGCCGGCATAGCGGAACGGGCCATAGGGGCTGGTGCCGATGGCGTAGTTGAGGAAGTGCGTGTCGCCGGTGGAATAGGTGTAGTAATACTTGCCGTCCTTGCGGAAGACCCACGAGGCTTCGAAGAAGCGGCGTTCGTGGTCGCCGCCGGTCACCGGCTTGCCGTCCTCGCCCAGGATCACCGCGTCGCGCGGGGCCTCGGCAAAGGTCTTCATGTCGGGGTTCATCCGGACAACCTTCCCCGAAAGCGCCGGCTTGTCGTCCTGCTTGAGATCGGTGTCCGATCCGTTGGGATCGTATTGGCCGGACGCCCAGCGCTGGAGCTGCCCGCCCCAGATGCCGCCGAAATACATGTAGGCGGTGCCGTCATCATCCACGAACACCGCCGGGTCCATCGAGAACGAGCCGGGGATCGGTTCCTTCTCGGCCACGAACGGGCCGGTCGGGCTGTTCGACGTGGCCACGCCGATGCGGAAGGCGCCCAGGCCGTTCCGGTCCTTCGATTTGTCGCGCGCGGGGAAATAGAGGAAGTAGATGCCGTCCTTGTAGGCGGCATCGGGCGCCCACATCTGCTGCGAAGCCCAGGGCACGTCCTTCACGTCGAGCGCGACCGGGCCAACCGTGACCTTGCCGCCGACCTTGTCCATCGAAAGCACGCGGTAGTCGCGCATGGCGTACTGGTTGCCCAGGTCGTCGTCGGGCGTCGGCGTGGCGATGTCGTGCGAGGGATAGACGTAGATCTTGCCGCCGAACACGTGCGCGGAAGGATCGGCGGTGTAGATGTCGCTGACCAGCGGCTGATCGCGGAACGCGCTGGCGGGCGCGCCGCCGTCGCCGGGCTGCTCCGCGTTGCCCGCTTTGGTGCAGGCCGCGATGGCCAGGACGCTGGCGAGGCACAGCGCGGCGGTGGTGATTCTTGCCTTCATGGTCAGACATCCTCTTGCAGGCCGTTTTTCCGGGCCTTTCGCATGATCGCTCGGGTAATGATAGCGCTACCTAAATGGTACGGCAATTTGAAATGTGGGGTTGGGGCCAGTGGGGTTGTGCCAGTCGATTGTGGAGACGCGGGGGCGGTCCCCCGCCGTCACGCTCAATCCTCGAACGGATCGACCGCAACGCGCGTGCCGCGCAGGAAGGCGTCCGCCACCAGACGCAGGGGATCGATATCCACGTCGCTGCGGCCGGTGCGGATCAGCGTGGCGAAGCGGGCATAGAGGCCGGGGTATTCGTGGTCCTCGTCGCGCTGGGTGCCGGAAGGCAGGGTCAGCACCGCCCCGCCGCTGGAGAGCCGGAGCATGCCGGCATCGGTTTCCACCGCGATGTCCCAGCTTTGCGGGCCGGTCTGGCGCCAATCGAGGTCCATGTGGACGATGGCGCCGCCAGTATCGCGGAAATGCAGGTCGGCGGCGATCGGCGCGGCGCGGTTGGCGGGAATTTCCAGCGTGGCCGCCTCAAGGAAGATCGGGCGCGGCAGGATGCGGGTGACGATCGACAGCGCGTTGATGCCGGGATCGAACACGCCTAGGCCGCCCGGCTCCCAGATCCACGCCTGCCCCGGATGCCAGACGCGCACGTCCTCGCGCCAGGTGATCTCCACGCGCTCGATCCGCCGCTCGGCCAGCCAGGCGCGTGCCGGGGCGACTCCGGCGGCGAAGCGCGAATGCCACGCGGCGAACAGCGTGGCGCCGACCCTGTCCGCCTGGCTGTGCAGCGCGGCGACTTCCGCCAGCGTCGCGCCGGGCGGCTTTTCCAGGAACACATGGATGCCGCACGCAAGCGCCGTGCTCGCCAGATCATGACGGACCTGCGGCGGCGTGCAGAGCGCCACGGCATCGACCGCGGGGCCGCCAGCCAGCAGTTCGTCGAGGCTGGCGAAATGCGGCACGCCATCGACGCCCGGATCGTGCGGGCTGACCGTGGCGGCAAGACCAAACGCGCGGTTGCCGGCGATGGCGGGCAAGTGCTGGTCGCGGGCGATCTTGCCCACGCCGACCACGGCGATGCGGATCGGGTCCATCGCGCTAGAGCACCCGCACCTTCAGCGGGACCGAAACGTCGCCCCCCGTCCGCGCCAGCGGATTGCGGCAGGGCAGGGTGAACGGCGCGGCCTCGATCTCGAACACGTCGCCCACCTGCGTGCGCACCGCATCGCTGAACGAAAGCGTGGTGGTGCCGAAGAAATGGACATGGACGTCGCCCGCGCGGCGGAACAAGTCGTACTTGAAGTGGTGGTGTTCGAGATTGGCGAGGCTGTGGCTCATGTTGTCCTCGCCGGTCAGGAACGGCTTTTCCCACAGCACCTTACCATCGCGCAGGATGCGGCTGGTGCCGCGAATGTCCGTCGGCGCGGCGTCGATCAGCAATTCGGGGCCAAGCGCCGCGCGGCGCAGCTTGGAATGGGCAAGCCAGAGGTAGTTGTGCCGCTCGGTCACATGGTCGGAAAACTCGTTGGCCAGCGCGAAGCCGAGGCGGAACGGCGTGCCGTCGGGGCCGATCAGGTAGATCCCGGCCAGTTCCGGCTCCTCGCCGCCATCCTGCGCGAAAGCCGGCATGTCCAGCGGTTCGCCGGGGCCGACAAGCTGGCTGCCATCGCCCTTGTAGAACCATTCGGGCTGCTGGCCGACGCCGCCATCGGCGGGCTTGCCACCTTCCAGCCCTTCCAGGAACATGCGCATGGAATCGGTCTGGTGCGCCGCGGCCGCCGCTTCGCGGTGCATCTTGTCGCGCCCTTCGGCCGAGCCGAGGTGGGTAAGGCCGGTGCCGGTGAGCGCGAGGTGCGCCGGGTCTTCGTGATCGATGGGCGCGAGGAAGTGGCCCGCTTCGAACTCGGCGGCGAGATCGATCGCCGCGCCGGCGGGGCACTTCCGCGCCTCCACGGCCAGCGTGGTGCCGGCCGCGATTGCGCGATGCGCCAGGTCGGTGGTGCGCGCCACGCCTTCGAGGACATGGGCCACATCGCCATCGGCGAGGACGACGCGGCGCGTGCCGTCGCCGGCGCGGTGCTGGAGGAGGCGGAGTGCCATGGATGAAATCTCCTGTCCCGCGCTCAGAGCGTCAGCGTGCCGTCGATCAGGCGGGGCGCGCCATCGCCACGCGCCTCATCGCGCAACTCGGGCGGAAGCACCGCCGGGCTGAGGTTCTGGTAGCTGACCGGGCGCAGGAACCGGTCGATGGCCAGGCTGCCGACCGACGTGGTGCGCGGGTCGGACGTGGCGGGGAAGGGGCCGCCGTGGACCATGGCGTGGCAGACCTCGACGCCGGTGGGCCAGCCGTTGGCGAGGATGCGCCCGACTTTCGCTTCCAGCACCGGCAGCAGGCGCGTGGCCAGCGCCTCGTCGGCGGCATCCAGGTGGAGCGTGGCGGTCAGCTGGCCTTCCAGCCCCTTGAGCACGGAGACGAGTTCCGCCTCGTCGCGGCAGACGACCACGATCGAGGACGCGCCGAACACCTCGTGGCCCATCGCCTTTTCGGCGAGGAACGCCTGGGCCGTGGTGCGGAACAGCGCTGCATGGCCCTGCAGCGCTGCGCCGGCCAGGCCTTCGGCCAGCTTCTCCACTCCGGGCGTGGCCTCAAGCGCGGCGACGCCCGACTGGTAGGCCTTGCAGATGCCGCCGGTCAGCATGGTCTGCGCGGCGGCGGCGCGCGTCGCCTCGGTGGCGGCGGTGAGGAAGGCGTCGAGCCCTTCGCCCTCGATCGCGAGGACGAGGCCGGGGTTGGTGCAGAACTGGCCGGCACCCATCGTCAGCGAACCGATGAAGGCCGCGCCGAGCGCGCTTCCCCGGGCTTTCAGCGCTTCGGGCAGGAGCAGGACCGGGTTGATGCTCGACATTTCGGCATAGACCGGGATCGGCACATCGCGGCTCTGGGCGAGGCGCACGAGCGCGAGGCCTCCCCCGCGCGATCCGGTGAAGCCCACGGCGGCGATGCGCGGGTCCTGCACCAGCGCGGCGCCGAGGTCGTTCGAGGGGCCGACCAGATGGCCGAACACGCCGGCGGGCAGGCCGGAGGCGGCCACCGCGCGGGTGATGGCCGCGGCCACGAGCGCGCCTGTGCGCGGATGGGCGGGGGGGCCCTTGACCACGACCGGGCATCCGGCGGCGAGCGCCGAGGCGGTATCGCCCCCGGCGGTCGAGAAGGCCAACGGGAAGTTCGACGCGCCGAATACCGCGACCGGGCCGACCGGGATCATGCGCAGCCGCAGGTCCGGGCGGGGCAGCGGCTGGCGATCGGGCAGGGCGGGATCGATGCGCAACTGCTGCCACGCGCCCTTGCGCACGACATCGGCGAACAGGCGCAGCTGGCCCACGGTGCGGCCCCGTTCGCCTTCCAGACGGGCGCGGGGCAGTCCGGATTCCTCCATGGCGGCTTCGATCAGCTCGTCGCCGATGGCCAGGATTTCCGCCGCGATGGCTTCCAGAAACGCGGCGCGCTCCTCGCGCCCGGTGGCGCGGTAGGTATCGAAGGCGGCGGCGGCGGCGGCGCAGGCGGCATCGACTTCGGCCGGGCCATCGATGGGGAAGGCAGGGCCGGTCGGCTCACCCGTGGCGGCGGCCACGGAGCGGAATTCGGTCATGGGAATCTCCTGATTTACTCTGACATATTGCCAGAGGTGCCGGAACGCAACCGGTGGCGCGTTCCGTAAAGAGGTGTGGTAAGTTAAGTGTTCAGGCGGTTTCGCCGGTCGGGCGCGATCCCCACAAGGCGTAGAACAGCACGTACAATTCACAGGCGGCCGTCAGCAGGAACGATGTCTGCAGCCCATAGGAATCGGCCAGCCACCCTTGCACCACCACCAGCGCGCCGCCCGCGATCGCCATGATCAGCAGGCCCGAGCCTTCCTCGGTCAGCGGGCCGAGCCCGCGAATGCCGAGCGTGAAGATCGTCGGGAACATGATCGAATGGAACAGGCCGACAAGGATCAGCGCCCACATCGCCGCCGGCCCGGTGGTAAAGACGGTGACGAGCATGACCACGAACGCGCCGACCGAGAACGCGGCGAGCACCCGCGCGGCATCCACCTTCTGCATGATCGCGGACCCGAGGAAGCGGCCGACCATCATGCCGCCCCACAGGAACGTGAGATACCGGCCTGCCTGCTCGTGCGTGAGATTGGCGATCGTGGGTTGGCTGACGAAGTTCACGAACAGGTTGGCGACGCCGATTTCGGCGATCAGGTAGATGAAGATCGCGGGCACGCCGAACACCAGGTTGCGGTGCTTCCACAACGATAGCTTGCGGCGTTCCTCGGGCGCGAGGCGCAGCGTCGCGCTGCCCATGGCGGGCAGCGGAAAGCGCGCGATCACCACGGCGAGGACCACGAGCACGACCGCGACCAGGCCATAGGGCAGGATCACCGACTGGGCATCGGCCAGCCGCTCCGCCGGGGTCAGCACCACGTCGGCGCTGGCGGTGCCGCCCTTCGACCGGCCAAGGATCAGGTAGGCGCCGAACATCGGCGCCAGCATCGTTCCCGCCGAATTCATCGCCTGCACCAGGTTGAGGCGCGAGGAGGCGGTTTCGGGCTTGCCGACCACGGCCACATAAGGGTTGGCCGCCACCTGCAGCAGGGTGATGCCGCTGGCGATCACGAACAGCATGGCCAGCGTCACGCCGTAGGACGGGATCGACGCGGCCAGCATCATGCCGAGCGCGCCCGCCGCCATGACCAGCAGGCCGATTACCAGCGCCTTCTGGTAGCCCGCCTTCTCGATCAGCTTGGCCGAGGGGATCGACGCCACGAAATAGGCGATGAACCACACCGATTCGATCAATGTTGTCTGCGTATAGTTGAGATCGAACACGCTGCGCAGATGCGGCAGCAGCGTGTTGTTGATCACCGTGATGAAGCCCCACATGAAGAACAGGCTGGCCAGCAGCGTCAGTGCCGGGCCGTAGCGGACGGGGGAACCGGCGCTATCCGGCGAGATGTTGCTGTTTTCCGGCACCTTCGATTGTGTTGAGGCCACTGGCGGCATGGTCTCGGCTTCCTCTCGTCTGCTCTGCGCTGGCAACGGTTCCTTACCGTCTTGCGCAATCTGTATTTGTCAGACTATATCCGTGAAAAGGTCGCGTCAATGGGCGCCGCCGGTGACGACACGTTCCGAAAGGATGAGAGGATGACGATTGTGGGCAGGTCGAAAGGTGGCGTCCTGATGGTACTGGCACTGGCGGCGCCGGCGATGCTGGCGGCCCCGGCGGCGGAAGCGGCCGAAGCGCGGCAGGAAAGCGCCGGCCGGCTGGCCGACGGGTCGGAGGCGTTCGCGATCACGCTGAAGGCCGCGAACGGCGTCTCGGCGCGGGTCCTGACTTATGGCGCCACGCTGCAAGCGCTGATGGCGCCGGGCCGCGATGGCACGGTGGCCGACGTGCTGCTGGGCTACGACGATGTCCAGTCCTACGAGGCGAAGCCCAACTTCTTCGGCGTGACCGTGGGGCGCTATGCCAACCGCATCGCCGGCGGCCGGTTCACGCTCGACGGCAAGAGCTACCAGCTGCCGCAGAACAACAACGGCAACAGCCTGCACGGCGGCGCCAAGGGGTTCGACAAGCGCAACTGGCAGGTCGTTTCGCTCAAGTCCGGCCCGGTGGCGAGCGTGGTGCTGTCCTATGTCAGCGCCGATGGCGAGGAAGGCTATCCCGGCAAGCTCGATACGAAAGTCACCTACAGCCTCGACGAGCGCGGCAACCTGACCATCGCGTTCGAGGCCGCCACCGACAAGCCGACGATCGTCAACATGACCAACCACGCCATCTTCAACCTGGCCGGGGAAGGTTCGGCGATGGGCGCCATGGGGCACCGCCTGACGATTCCGGCATCGACCTATACCCCGGTCGGCGCGACGCTGATCCCCACCGGCGAGCGGCGCAAGGTGGCCGGCACCGTGTTCGATTTCCGCACGCCGCGCCGCGTGGCCGACGGGCTGCGCGACGGCACCGACCAGCAGATCGCCTACGGACGCGGGTATGACCACAACTTCGCGCTCGACAAGGGCGCGACCGCTACGCCCCAGCTTGCCGCGCGGCTGGAAGACCCCGCATCGGGCCGCGTTCTCGAAGTGCTGAGCACCGAGCCCGGCGTGCAGTTCTACACCGGCAACTTCCTCGATGGGACGCTCATCGGCAAGAAGGGGCATGTCTATCGCATGGGCGATGGCATCGCGCTGGAACCGCAGAAGTTCCCGGACGCGCCCAACCAGCCATCGTTCCTGTCCGCGCGCGTCGATCCGGGCAAACCCTATCGCCACGTGATGATCTACCGCGTCAGCAAGGCGCCGCCGGCGCGCTGACCCCTTTCGCACCTCCAGCACCCGAAGGCCGCAATGACCGATTCTTCCAGCAAGCGCCCCGCCCCGAAGCTGCGTTCGCGCGCGTGGTTCGACAATCCCGACAATATCGACATGACCTCGCTCTATCTCGAGCGCTATCTCAACTTCGGCTTGAGCCTTGAGGAACTGCGGTCGGGCAAGCCGATCATCGGCATCGCGCAGACCGGAAGCGATCTTTCGCCCTGCAACCGCCATCACATCGTGCTGGCCGAGCGCGTGCGCGAGGGCATTCGCGAGGCGGGCGGGATCGCGCTGGAAATCCCGGTCCACCCGATCCAGGAAACGGGCAAGCGGCCGACCGCCGGGCTGGACCGCAACCTGGCCTACATCGGGCTGGTCGAGGCGCTCTATGGCTATCCGATCGACGGCGTGGTGCTGACCACCGGCTGCGACAAGACCACGCCGGCGCTGCTGATGGCGGCGGCCACGGTGAACATCCCGGCGATCGCGCTGTCCGTCGGGCCGATGCTCAACGGCTGGTTCAAGGGCGAGCGCACCGGATCGGGCACGATCGTGTGGAAGGGCCGCGAGCTCATGGCCAAGGGCGAGCTGGACGAGGAAGGCTTCATCAAGCTCGTCGCCAGTTCCGCGCCGTCGACCGGCTATTGCAACACCATGGGCACAGCCACCACGATGAACAGCCTGGCCGAAGCGCTGGGCATGATGCTGCCCGGCTCCGCCGCAATCCCCGCGCCCTACCGCGACCGTCAGGAATGCGCCTGGCGCACCGGCAGGCGCGTGGTCGAGATGGTCCACGAGGACCTGAAGCCAACGGACATCATGACGCTCGATGCCTTCCACAACGCCATCGTCGTCAATTCCGCGATCGGCGGGTCGACCAATGCCCCGATCCACCTTGCCGCGATTGCCCGCCACGTGGGCGTGGACCTGCCGCTGACCGACTGGCAGCGGCTGGGTCACAAGGTGCCGCTGCTGGTGAATCTGCAGCCCGCCGGCGAATATCTGGGCGAGGACTACTACCGCGCCGGCGGCGTGCCGGCGGTGGTCGGCCAGCTGATCGCGCAAGGGCTGATCGCCGAGAACGCGATGACCGCGAACGGCCGGACCATGGGCGAAAACTGCCGCGACGCGAAGATCGAGGACGAGCGGGTGATCCTGCCGTTCGACAAGCCGCTGAAGACGGAAGCGGGCTTCGTGGTGCTTTCGGGCAACCTGTTCGATTCCGCGATCATGAAGACCAGCGTGATCAGCGAGGAATTCCGCGCGCGCTATCTGTCCAATCCGGACGATCCCGACGCATTTGAAGGTCCGGCGGTGGTGTTCGACGGGCCGGAGGATTACCACGCGCGAATCGATGACCCCGCCACCGGGGTCACCGCCGAAACGTTGCTGTTCATGCGCGGCGCGGGGCCGATCGGCTATCCGGGCGCGGCCGAAGTCGTCAACATGCGCGCGCCGGCCTATCTCATTACCGAGGGTGTCACTGCCTTGCCATGCATCGGCGACGGGCGCCAGTCGGGCACCAGTGGCAGCCCCTCGATCCTCAACGCCAGCCCGGAGGCGGCGGCGATGGGCGGCCTGGCCCTGCTGAAGACCGGGGATCGCGTCCGCATCGACTTGCGCCGGGGCACCGCCGACATGTTGGTGCCGGACGCGGAACTGGCCGCGCGCCGCGCCGCGCTCGAAGCGGCGGGCGGCTATGCCTATCCGCCTTCGCAGACGCCGTGGCAGGAAATCCAGCGCGAACGCGTCGGCCAGCTTGCGACCGGCGCGATTCTTGAGGGCGCCGAGAAGTACCAGCGCATCGCGCAGACGCGGGGCCTGCCGCGCGACAACCACTGATCCGCGCCCGCGGTTGACGCGCGCGCCGGTCGGACATCCGCGGAGCGCGCTCTGCCGGGGCAGCAATCGCTACCGTTCTGCACAAAGGGGACTATCGATGCGTGGCAAATACCTCCGAACGCTCATGACCATGGGGTGTGCCCTGGCGATGACGGTGCCCGCCGTGGCGCAGACGACCGGCGGGGCCACCGTCACGGTCCAGGCCGACCGCCCCGGCCCGGTGATGAACCGCCAGGTCTTCGGCCAGTTCGCCGAACATCTCGGCCATGGCATCTATGGCGGGATCTGGGTGGGCGAAGGCTCGCCGATCCCGAACGATCACGGCTATCGCCGCGATGTGCTGGACGCGCTGAAGGCGATCAAGGTGCCGGTGGTCCGCTGGCCGGGCGGCTGTTTCGCCGACGAATACCACTGGCGCGACGGCATCGGCCCGCGCGCCAAGCGCCCGGTGAAGATCAACACCAACTGGGGTGGGGTGGACGAGGACAACAGCTTCGGCACCAACGAATTCATGGGCTTCGCCGAACGGCTGGGCGCGGAGGCCTACATATCGGCCAATGTCGGCAGCGGTACGCCCGCCGAAACCAGCGAATGGGTCGAGTACATGACCTCGCCCAACGGCTCGACCCTGGCGGGCGAGCGCGCCGCCAACGGCCATCCCGCGCCGTTCCAGGTGCGTTATCTGGGCATCGGCAACGAATTGTGGGGCTGCGGTGGCAACATGCGCGCCGAATATGCCGCCGATCTCACCAACCGCTTCGCCCAGTTCGCCAAGGCCGGCGGCACGGACAAGATGCTCAAGATCGCCAGCGGCCCCAGCGACGAGGACTATCCGTGGACCGAGACGCTGATGAAGCTTTCGGGCAAGTACATCGATGGCCTTTCGCTGCATTACTACACCCGCCCGCGCGACAAGGACTGGAACGACAAGGGCGCCGCGCTGGGCTTTCCCGAGAGCGAGTGGGCGACGACGATGCGCAACACCCTGCGCATCGACGAATACATCACCAGGCATTCGGCGATCATGGACAAGTATGATCCCGAGAAGAAGAAGTGGCTGGTCGTCGACGAGTGGGGGACGTGGTACGATCCCGCGCCCGGCTCCAATCCCGGCTTCCTGGTCCAGCAGAACAGCCTGCGCGACGCGGTGGTGGCGGGCCTCAACCTCAACATCTTCGCGCACCATGCCGATCGCGTGAAGATGGCGGCGATCGCGCAGATGGTGAACGTGCTGCAGGCGATGCTGCTGACCGACGGCGCGAAGATGGTCAAGACGCCCACCTACTGGGTCTTCGACCTCTACAAGCCGTGGCAGGACGCGACGACCTTGCCGATCGACCTGCAATCGCCGCTGTACAGCAACGGCGACGTCACGGTGCCGGCGATCAGCGCCTCGGCCGTGCGCGATACGGCGGGCCAGGTGCACGTGGCGCTGGTCAACCTCGATCCGCACCGCGCGATCCCGGTGTCGATCGGCCTTGCCGGCGTGCGGGCGGGCGCGGTGACGGGGCGGATCGTCACCGGCACGGCGATGGACGCGCACAACAGCTTCGACGCCCCCGATGTGGTGCGGCCGGTGGCGTTCACCGGCGCGCGGATCGCGGGCGGGGCGGTTACCGCGACCTTGCCGGCGATGTCGGTGGTGGTGCTGGACCTGCGGTAGGGCCGGACGGAAGCCGGGGCCATGAGGCCGGGACCATGATGGCGGACGAAGCGCGCGGCATCACCCGCCGGGGCCTGATCGAAGGCGCGGTCGGGCTGGGCGCTGGATTTGCGGTTTCCGGGCTTGCAGTTCCCGACCTGGCGCTGGCGGAGCCGCCGATCCCGGCCGCACGGCTGTGGTATCGCCAACCGGCGGAGCAATGGACCGAGGCGCTGCCGGTGGGCAACGGCCGGCTGGGCGCGATGGTGTTCGGTGGCACGCACACCGAGCGGCTGCAGCTCAACGAGAACAGCTTCTTCAGCGGCGGCCCCTACGACACGACCAACCCGCGCGCCCGCGAGGGCCTGCCCCGGGTGCGCGAACTCGTCTTCGCCGGCCGCTACGCCGAGGCCGAGAAGCTGGCCAACGAGACGCTGTTCGGCCAGCCGATGAAGCAGATGAGCTACCAGCCGCTGGCCGAGCTGCTGCTGGTCTTCCCCGGCCTGGACGGCGTGCGCGGCTACGAGCGCAGCCTGGACCTGGACGAGGCCATCGCCACGACGAGCTTTCGCGCCGGCAGCGCGACGGTGGTGCGCGAGGTCTACGCGTCGGCCGCCGACCAGCTCATCGTCGTGCGCCTCGCGGCCGACAAGCCCAAATGGATCAGCGCCGACATCACGCTCACCGCGCCGCACCAGAAGAGCAGCGGCTTCGATGCCAACCACACGCTGTGGGTGGCCGGCACCAGCCCCACGGTGGGCGGCATCGAGGGCCGGCTGCCCTTCGAGTGCCGGCTGCAGGTGGTCGCGCGCGGCGGCAAGCTCACGACGCGCAACGGCGGCCTGTCGGTACAGGGCGCGGACGAGGTCTTCCTCCTCATCGCCGGTGCCACGGGCTACAAGCGCTTCGACGACATCTCCGGCGACCCCGCCGCGCTGAACCAGGCGACGCTGGCCGCCGCCGTCACCCGCGGCCCGGAGGCGCTGCGCCAGACCCATCGCGACCATCACCAGCGGCTGTTCCGCCGCGTGGCCCTCGACCTCGGCGCAGGCCCCAACGCCAGGCTGCCCACCGACGAGCGCATTGCCCGCTTCGCCGAAGGGCAGGACCCCGGCCTGGCCGCGCTCTACCTGCAGTACGGCCGCTACCTGCTGCTGGCCTGCTCGCGGCCCGGCTCGCGCTTCCCGGCCAATCTGCAGGGGCTGTGGAACGAGAAGACCAACCCGTCGTGGGGCTCCAAATGGACCCTCAACATCAACACGGAGATGAACTACTGGCCGGCCGAGGTCTGCAACATCGGCGAGACCGTGGAGCCGCTGATCGCGATGGTGGAGGACCTGGCCATCACCGGCGCCGGCGTGGCCAAGAAGATGTTCGACGCGCCCGGCTGGGTGGCCTTCCACAACACCGACGGCTGGCGCGTGGCCGCGCCCACCGATGGCGCCAAATGGGGCCTGTGGCCCATGGGCGGCGTGTGGCTGGTCAACACGCTGTGGCAGAGCTGGCTGTTCCGCCGTGACCCGGCGCTGCTGAAGCGCCTGTACCCGCTGATGAAGGGCGCGGCCGAGTTCCAGCTCGCCACGCTGGTGAAAGACCCGAAGACGGGCCACATGGTCACCAACCCCAGCATCTCGCCCGAGAATTCGCACCCGCACGGCTCCTCGGTCTGCGCCGGACCGGCGATGGACAACCAGCTGCTGCGCGACCTGTTCGCCCACTGCGCCGACGCCGCGCGCGAGCTGCGCACGGACCGACCGTTCGCCAAGGCCTGCGAGGCCATGCGCGACCGCCTGCCGCCCGACAAGATCGGCAAGGCCGGCCAGTTGCAGGAGTGGCAGGAGGACTGGGACATGGAGGCGCCCGAGCTGCAGCACCGCCATGTGTCGCACCTGTACGCGCTCTACCCGTCCGAGCAGATCACGCCCGACGACACGCCCGCCTTCGCTGCCGCCGCGCGCAACGTGATGGAGCGCCGCGGCGACGACACCACGGGCTGGGGCATAGGCTGGCGCATCAACCTGTGGGCGCGGCTGCAGGACGGCGACCACGCCTACGCCACGCTGCAGCGCCTGCTCCACCCCAGCCGCAGCTACCCCAATCTGTTTGACGCCCACCCGCCCTTCCAGATCGACGGCAACTTCGGCGGCGCCGCCGGCATCGCCGAGATGCTGCTGCAGTCGCAGGACGGCGTCATCA